>JBQCEL010000252.1:0-10641 GCA_051960255.1 Rhizobiaceae bacterium | reverse complement strand
GCCTGACCTCTCCGGCCGCGTCGCGCTCGTCACCGGCGCATCGCGCGGCATAGGCTACCATCTGGCGAAGGGGCTTGCCGCCGCCGGCGCGCACGTCGTGGCAGTCGCGCGAACGGTCGGAGGGCTTGAGGAACTGGACGACGAGATCAAGGCCGCCGGCGGCCAAGCAACATTGGTGCCGCTCGATCTCACAGACATGCCGGCGCTCGACCGGCTGGGCGCGGCGCTTTTCGAGCGCTGGGGAAAACTGGACATTCTCGTCGCGAATGCCGGCCTGTTGGGTGTCCTGTCCCCCATCGGCCATATCGAGGCCAAGACCTTCGAGAAGACCATAGCCGTCAACGTCACCTCCGTCTGGCGGCTGATACGGTCAGTCGATCCGCTTCTCAGGAAATCGGATGCCGGCCGCGCCATCATCCTCTCATCGGGAGCCGCGCATTCGGGGCGCGCTTTCTGGGGGCTTTATGCCGCGTCGAAAGCCGCGGCGGAGGCGTTGGCGCGAAGCTGGGCCGACGAAACGAGGAACACAGCGCTCAGGGTCAACTCGGTCAATCCCGGCGCGACCCGCACCGCCATGCGAGCCCAGGCGATGCCGGGCGAAGATCCAGAAACGCTTCCCCACCCGTCGGAAGTGGCAGCAAAGATCCTCCCGCTCGCAAGTCCGGCGCTTGAGGAAACAGGCCTGCTGTTCGATGTGCGCGAGGGACGGTTTCTGGACTATCGCAGGCCGGAGTAGATGAACCGCGTTCGACCGACCGTATTCGGCGAAGTATCCCCCACTCCGGTCAGCCACGCTGACCACCTCTCCCCCACATCCGTGGGGTAGAGGAACTGCCGGCCTCTCAGCGCAGCGCCTTCAGCGCTTCCGCCCAGCGATAGAGTTCGGAAAGCACGTTCTTCGCGCCGTCGATCATCATCTCCGTCGGCTCGAAAACGCCATTCTTGATGTGCTGCGCGAACAAGGGGACGGTGACGGCTTCAGGGATCGGCATCATCTTCAGGGTCGTCATGATCAGCTTCTCGATCTGCACGGCGCGCAGGCCGCCTGATATGCCGCCATAGCTGACGAAGGCGGCCGGCTTATAGGCCCATTCACCGCTCAGATAGCTCATGGCGTTCAGGAAAGACGGAGGCGGACCGTAATTATATTCAGGCGTTACGAACACGAATGCGTCCGCGCTCTCGACGCTCGCACTCCAGCGCCTGGTGTGCTCGTGGACATATTTGCGCAGTCTCGGATGCTCCGGTTCGTCGAAGACCGGCAGGTTAAAATCGGCCAGATCGACCAAGCTCGCTTTGAACTTGCCATTGGCAACGGCATAGTCATGGAACCAGCGGGCGACCGCCGGCCCTTTCCGGCTCGGCCGGGTGCTCACGATGATCGTGTGCAAATTCAACGTCATCTACATTCTCCGTCATTGAACGATAAGGGTATAGAACAGAGTGATCCTTTGAACACCCTTATTGTTCCGGCTGGCCATCGTGGCGCGCTGGCGGGCGTATCGATCCGCGGCAAGACGCTGCTTGTCGAATAACGATGCCGCACGTATTTTTCAGCACCTTGAGGGATTCGCGGGCGCGGCATTCGTCAGCAAGGAGGGAGAAAAAGTATGACACAAGCGGCGGCAGCCTTTGTCTGGTGGCTCGTGATCGCGGGACCGCAGGGGGGGATGGTGGTCATGCCGAACCCGTTCGACAGCCGCGATGCCTGCCAGGCGGCAATCACCGAATACCAGAAGAACCAGCCGCCCAAGGATTGGGTTCTGCAGTGCGTTCCGACGGCTGACCAGAGCTTCGCGGAATGATCCCTGTCAGGAGCCGGCGCTTACCGACAATGCGGGATGCGTGTTGAGGGTCTGGAAGACCACGCAGTAGCGTTCCGTCAGCTTGATAAGGGCAGCGATTCGCTCTTCGGGCTCGTTCGTGTCGAGATCGAAACGGAGGCGGATCGCCGAAAACCCGACCGGGGCGTCCTTGGCGACTCCAAGCGTACCGCGGAAATCGAGATCGCCCTCGGCGCTCACTCTCGCATCGCCAAGGCGGAAGTCTAGCGCGGTGGCGACGGCCTTCAGCGTCACGCCGGCGCAGGCGACGAGCGCTTCCAGAAGCATGTCGCCGGAGCAGAGTTCCGCGCCGGTTCCGCCGGTTGCCGGATGCAGGCCGGCAATCGCGAGCGCCCGGCCGGTTTCCACCTTGCAGGCGATCTTCTGCTCATCGATCCTGCCCGATGCCTTCAGCGTGATCAGCGCGGCGGAGGGATCATTGCGATAGGCCTCCTTGATCGGAGCCTGCAAATTCTTCAGCGTATCTGCATCCATCACGATCTCCCTCATATCCGCGACCGCTGCCGCTGGTGCGCAAGGGCGCTATCCGTGCGTTTTAGGAATATGGTCTTTCCTGCTCTCCTCCTGCTCCGCGCGCCTTGCATAAGCCCGCATACTGAGAGGCAGGAAGCCGAGATAAAGGATGGTGGAGGCAGCAAGCGTCTCCCAGGTGAAATTCGCCAGAAGCAGCACGTAAAGCACCACAAGCAGGATGAGCGGCATCACCATGTCGCGCCTGATCTTCGCGCCGGCGCTCTTCCCGGAATAGACCGGCAGGCGGCTGACAAGAAGGAGGGCCACCATCACCGTATAGCACGAAGCGCCATAGGCAACGGCGGCGCCGACCTGGAAGCCGAGAAAGCCGAGATAGACCGGCAAGAGCACGATGAAGGCGCCGGCCGGCGCGGGCACGCCGACGAAATAGTCCGATTGCCAGCTTGTCTTGTGCGGGCCTTCCGCCATGACATTGAAGCGGGCGAGGCGAAGGCCGGACGCGATGACGAAAAGAAGGACCGCAATCCACCCTATTCCATGCGCCTGGTCGAGAAGATAGGCATAGAGAACCATGGCGGGAGCCACGCCGAAATTGACGATATCGGCAAGCGAATCCATCTGCGCGCCAAATTTGGAGGTGCTCTTCAGCGCCCTGGCGACGCGCCCGTCTATCCCGTCGAGGAACGCGGCCGCGAGCACCATGATGACCGCCGTCTCGAACCGGTTGTCATAGGCCAGCCTGATGCCCGTGAGGCCGGCGCAGATGGCAAGGACGGTGATCAGATTAGGAAGCACCATACGCAGCGGGATTTCGCGAATGCGAGGCCCGCCCTGGCCGTGCGGTTCAAAAGGAGGAAAAGGTCCCGCCACCGGCTTTTTCCTCAGGAAACCCGAACGAGCGGCGGCATGACGTCGCCGCCGAACTCGGCAAGGAGGGTTTCTCCCGCGACCGCCGTCTGGCCCGCGGCGACACGCAGCGCGGCGTCCCGCGGCAGATAGACATCGACGCGCGAGCCAAAGCGGATGAGCCCGACCCGTTCACCGATCCCGACCGATTCCCCAACATCGAGCCAGCAGACGATGCGGCGCGCGACAAGCCCGGCGATCTGCACGCAGGCCACGGCGCCGTTCGGACTGTCGATCACAATGCCGTTGCGCTCGTTCTCGGCGCTGGCCTTGTCGAGTTCCGCGTTGAGGAACTTGCCATGCCGGTGCTCGATACGGGAAATCCGGCCCCGCACGGGCGCCCGGTTCACATGGCAGGAGAACACATCCATGAAGATGGATATCCGTGTCATTTCCACGGCTTCAAGCCCGAGTTCCCGCGGCGGGAAAGCGGGAACGATGGCGGAAATGCGGCCATCGGCCGGGCTCACGACCCAGCGGTCATCGGTCGGCGTCACGCGGCGCGGATCGCGGAAAAAATAAATGCACCAGGCAGTGAAGAGAAGGCCGATCCAGAAGAGCGGCTCCCAGAGCGCGCCGAGGATCAGGGAAGCGCCGGCAAAGGCGGCGATGAAGGGATATCCCTCCCGATGGATCGGCACGAAGGTCTTTCGGATGGTCTCGGCGAGGCTCATTCCGGAAATCGTCTCCTTTTGCCCGGCATTGAATAGAGCAAAGCGCGGGGAGCCGCAACGCGCCTCGTGGGCATGTGGATAGCGGGATCAAGGCTCATGGGACGGCCCGAAGGCGGCCGCCCTTACCCGCCAGCATCGGCTGCATCCGCCGCCACTTCGGCGGTCCGGCGGCGGATGATGATGCCGAGGTCGTCCTTCTCGCGCGCCAGACGTAGCCGTTCTTCAGCCTCGTTCGCCTCCCGCTGGCGACGCCACATCGCCGCGTAGAGGCCGTTCTGGCGCAGAAGTTCGGCATGTTTCCCGCGTTCGGCGACGCGCCCCTCCTGCAGGACGATAATCTCGTCCGCTCCGATGACGGTCGAAAGCCTGTGGGCGATGACGAGCGTAGTGCGGCCCCGGCTCACAAGGTCGAGCGCCGACTGGATTTCCTGCTCGGTATGCGTATCGAGCGCGGACGTCGCCTCGTCGAGAATGAGGATCGGCGGCGCTTTCAGAATGGTCCGCGCGATGGCGACACGCTGCTTTTCACCACCTGAGAGCTTCAGCCCGCGTTCGCCCACCATCGAGCGATAGCCTTCCGGCAGGAGTTTGATGAAGCCGTCGATCTGCGCCAGCTCGGCGGCTTTCCTCACCTCCTCCTCGTCCGCGTCGGGGCGTCCGTAGCGGATGTTATAGGCGATCGTATCGTTGAAGAGCACCGTATCTTGCGGCACCATGCCGATCGCGGCGCGCAGGCTCGTCTGCGTCACGTCGCGCACATCCTGCCCGTCGATCTCGATCGCGCCTTCCTGGATGTCATAGAAGCGGAAAAGCAGCCTCGATATGGTGGACTTGCCCGCCCCCGAAGGGCCGACGATCGCGACCGTGTGGCCCGCAGGCACGTCGAAGCTCACGCCCTTCAGAATCGGACGGGCGGAATCGTAGGCGAAATGGACGTCGTGGAAGGAAATCGCCCCATCATTGATATGGAGGTCATGGGCGCCCGGACGATCGGTCACTTCTTGCCTGACGTCGAGAAGATCGAACATCTGCTCGATGTCGGTCAGGCCCTGGCGGATATCGCGGTAGATCGAGCCGATGAAATTGAGCGGGATCGACAATTGCATCAGCATCGCATTGACGAAAACGAAATCGCCGACGGTGCGTGTCCCATGCATGACTTCGATCGCGGAAAGTCCCATGGCGGCCATCATGCCAAGGCCGAAGATCACGCCCTGGCCGAAATTCAACCAGCCAAGCGAAGTCCAAATGCGGGTCGCCGCTTCCTCGTAGCGCGCGATCGAGCGATCGAAGCGCCGCGCCTCCATCGCCTCATTGTTGAAATATTTGACCGTCTCGAAATTGAGAAGCGAATCGACCGCCTTGGTATTCGCGTCCGTGTCGGATGCATTCATCTCGCGGCGGATGGCGATGCGCCAGTTCGTCGCCCGCACGGTGAAGGCGATGTAGAGCACCACCGTCACGGCGACAATGAGGAGATAGATCCAGCCATAGGCGACCGCGAAGATAAGAGCTGTCAAGGCGAATTCGAGGACGGTCGGCACGGCGGAGAGGATCGTGTAGCGCACGATCATCTCAATGCCCTTGGTGCCGCGTTCGATTATGCGGGAAAGCCCACCCGTGCGCCGCTCCAGATGAAACCGAAGCGACAATTCGTGCATATGGACGAAGGTGCGATAGGCAAGCTGGCGCACCGCGTGCTGCCCGACACGGGCAAAGAGCGCATCGCGCAACTGATTAAAGCCGAGTTGGACGATGCGCACCAGATTATAGGCGATGACGAGCATTACCGGCCCGGCGAGGACAGCCGGAAGATAGGCAGGGGCCGCGCCATGTCCAGTCAGTGCGTTCGTCGCCCATTTGAAGAAATAGGGAACCGTGACAAGGACAAGCTTGGCGGCGACGAGCAGAACGCTCGCCCAGACCACGCGCCATTTGAGGTCGGGCCGCCCGCTCGGCCACATATACGGCCACAGGTTGAAGAGAGTGCCGAGCATCGAGCCTTCGGCGGAAACGGTCTTTTCAGGCACGGACGTTCTTTCCGGAATGGACGGGCGTCTTAAACCCAACCCCGCAGCAGCTGTCGAAAAATCCCTCGAGCAAACGCGAAAGGTCAGCAAGCCGCTCGCGATTGACGGTGTAGCGCGAGCGCTGGCGTTCGGGAGCGAAATCGACCAATCCCGCTTCGACGAGGATCTTCAAATGTTGTGATACGGTCGACTGCGCCAGATCAAACCGTTCGACGACATCCTTGCAGCAGCACGCTTCCGCCCCCGCGAGATGACGCAGGATCTGCAATCGCGCGGGATGCGACAAAGCCGCGAGCTTCACGGCCATATCCTTACCGCAGGCGGGGTTTTCCATCGTTGCGGGAGATTGGATTTCTTTCATCGTCTATCGACGATAGACGATGATTGATTGCCACGCAATGCAAGCTTGATACGCCCCTGCCTCACTGTGCGGCAGGTTTCGCCGCCATCGTGGTCGCTTGGTCGCCAATGGCGCTCATATTCGCCGCCACACCCTCTTTCGTCTTGTCGGGCACGCGAAAGACCTGCCCCGGATAGATCAGGTCGGGGTCCTGGATCTCGTCCTGGTTGGCGAGATAGATGGTGGAATAGCGGATACCTTGACCATAGACGCGGCGCGAAATCTGCCACAGCGTATCATGACGGCGGATGATGACGGCGCCGTCGGCTTCCTCGAGTTTGGCGCCGAGGACCGTCGGCGGACCCTTCGCGATCGGATTGTCAAGCGGCGGCAACTTCACCTGGCCCGGCGCCGCGCTGGCGACCGTGCCGGACGGCGAAGCCGTCGACCCGCCTGCATCCGCTTTCGCGTTGCCGCTCCCGGGGCTCGGCGCCACCGCCGCGACGGCTTCACCGGCCTGGCGCTGGAACGGCACGGCCGCACGTGCGATCACTTTGCGCCCCTCAGGATCAAGCATGTCGGCGCGGATGATATAGTCGCCAACGGCCAGTTCGCGCATCGCCTCGACCAGAAAACGGCCGACCTTCGAGGCCGTCGCCTCGCCGAGAAGAATGTCGTTGGCATAAACACGAACGATCTTTCCAGACTCGGCGGTGCCGGCGATGAAGATCTTGTTGCCCTCGATCTCAACCGCATCGACCCCGACCTGGGGCGTTTTCGCGGCCATCCCCGATTGCGCGTGTTTCGCCATTTCCTGTTGCGGCGCGATGGAGGCAAGTTCGTCATTCTGCCCCGGAGCTGTCGAACCGCCGGAAGCAGCGACAGTCCCGGAAGCGGACGAGGCAGGAGCAGGCGTTTTGGCGGCATCCTTCGCCACGGCAATCGCCCCTCCGCCGCTCTTGACCGGAGCCGGCTTGGGCACGGTGATCAGCTTGCTCGGCTCACCTGGGGTCTCGACAAGGGCCAGCACCTGGCCGTCCGAATGTTCAGGCACGGAAACGACTGCCGTTTCCTTCGACATCGCCACAAGCTTGTCGGGCGCTGTCGCCCGCAAGACAAGCTGGTAATTGCCCGGCTTGAGCGGCTTGTCGAGGACGATCGCGAAATCCCCCTCCGGGCCGGCCTTGGCGGCGCCGATGACATGCGAGCCGGAGAGAAGCTCCACCGCCGCATTGGAGCCTGCCTTGCCCGCCACGACGACCGAGCCGTTGCCCTCGACGCGCACGACATCGAAACTTGGAGTAACGATTTTGGATTTGGCCGGCTGGGCCGGCTTCGCCCCATCAGCGGAAGGCGCATTCGATGAAGCAGCGTTTGGCGCCGGCGCCTTACCGGCTTCAGGGTTAGGCGTGTGGCCGGTTTCGCCGTTGCTGTCGGGCGCCTTCGCCGCCAGCCGGCCGTTCTTGCTCATCGTGTTCGCCGGCGGGCTCGGAGGCGCGGCCACTTCGGATTGCTTCAGGACATGGTGGGTCGGATGGAAAGCGCCGACGCCATAGGCAACAGCGGCGACGGCCACCACGGCGCCACCGGCGAACAAAAGCGCATTACGAGGGTCGATCGCCATCCCAATTGTCCCTTAGCCGCCCATTGCGCGGTCTACCCTGTTTTCCTTATACCAACAAGGAAAAGCCGACAAAACAGCTTGACGCGAGGCCATCGGGGTTTCCTAACAGGTTCCATGACCAAGATTCGATCCATTTGCGTTTATTGCGGTTCCTCCCCCGGCAAGCATAACGCTTATCTCGATGCCGCCAAAACGCTCGGCGAAGCCATGGGCAGGGCCGGCCTGAGGCTGGTCTATGGCGGCGGCGCCAAAGGCATCATGGGCGCGGTCGCCAAGGCCACGGCGGAAGCAGGGGGCAGCGTGATGGGCATCATCCCGCGCTTCCTGATGAACAAGGAAGCGAGCGAAGCGGCTCTCGCCCGCCTCGACGAGGTCGTCGTCACCGAGGACATGCATGCCCGCAAGCACAGGATGTTCCAGGAATCCGACGCTTTCGTGGCGCTTCCGGGCGGCATCGGGACGCTGGAGGAGATCGTTGAGATCATGACCTGGGCGCAACTCGGGCGGCACCGCAAGCCCATGGTGTTCGGCAATGTCGGCGGATTCTGGAACCCCATGATGGCGCTGATGGACCATATGAAGCGCGAAGGCTTCCTGCATTCGGCGCATCTGGTTCAGCCGCTGCTCGTCGACGATGCGGCCGATATCCTGCCGGCCGTCCTTGGATCGGCGCCCGTCCGCGCGGATGCTGACGGTCGGGACGATATTATCGACCGGCTTTGAGGGCGACTCACTCCAGGCATTGACTCTTCGAGGCGGAGCACTGAAGGCTCAACTATAAATGGTCCTGGGTGTTATTCCGCCGCCACCAGCCCCGCCATTTCGCGGTTCTTCATCAGCTTGAAGACGATCGAATCCATTAGCGCCTGGAATGAGGCGTCGATGATGTTGTCCGAGACGCCGACGGTGGACCAGCGGCCGCCCTTCCCGTCATGCGATTCGATCAGGACGCGCGTCACGGCTTCCGTGCCGCCGTTCAGGATGCGCACCTTGTAGTCCACCAGTTCGAGATCGGCAATCTCGGCCTGATACTGGCCGAGATCCTTTCGGAGCGCGATGTCGAGCGCGTTGACCGGCCCATGCCCTTCCGCGACCGACATGATCTCCTGGCCATCGACCGTCACCTTCACGATCGCCTCGGAGACGGTCTTCACGCTTCCTCGCGCGTCGTAGCGGCGCTCGACCATGCAGCGGAAGCTCTCGACCTTGAAGAAGACCGGCACCTCGCCCAGCATGCGCCGCGCCAGAAGCTCGAAACTCGCATCCGCGCCCTCATAGGCGTAGCCTTCCGCTTCGCGCTCCTTCACCAATTGGATCAGCGCGTCGAGACGCGAATCGTCGCGCGCGACCTCGATGCCGCGACGGCGCAATTCGGCAATGAAATTCGCCTTGCCGCCTTGATCGGAGACCATGATGCGGCGCCGATTGCCGACCGTTTCGGGCGGCACATGCTCGTAGGTCTCCGGCTCCTTGGCGAGGGCGGAAGCATGAATGCCGGCCTTGGTGGCAAAGGCCGAGGCGCCGACATAGGGCGCCTGCGCGTCCGGCGCACGGTTCAGAAGCTCGTCGAAATTGCGCGACAGGCGCGTGAGGCCGGCAAGCTGCTCCCTGGAAATGCCGGTTTCGAACCGGTCGGCATAGGCCGGCTTCAGCATCAGCGTCGGGATGAGCGTGATAAGATTGGCGTTGCCGCAGCGCTCGCCGATGCCGTTCAGCGTCCCCTGGATCTGGCGCACGCCGGCCTCGACCGCGGCAAGAGAATTCGCCACCGCCTGTCCCGTATCGTCATGCGCGTGAATGCCAAGATTTTCGCCCGGAATACCCGAGGCGATCACCTTTTCGACGATTGCCCTGACTTCCGCCGGCTGCGTACCGCCATTGGTGTCGCACAGCACCACCCAGCGCGCTCCGGCATCGTAGGCCGCGCGGGCGCAGGAAAGCGCATAATCCGGATTGGCCTTGAAGCCGTCGAAGAAATGCTCGCAATCGACCATCGCTTCCTTGCCGGCGGCGCGGGCGGCCTCGACGGAAGCTTGGATCGCGTCCAAATTTTCCTCATTGGTGCAGCCGAGCGCGACGCGGACATGATAGTCCCAGCTCTTGGCGACATGGCAGATCGCGTCGGAAGCCGACTGGAGCAGAATGGCGAGCCCCGGATCGTTTGAGGCGGAGATGCCGACGCGTTTGGTCATACCGAAGGCGACGAAGGCGGCCTTCTGTGTGCGTTTTTCTGAGAAAAAAGCGGTGTCGGTCGGGTTGGCGCCGGGATAGCCGCCCTCGACATAGTCGAGGCCGAACTCGTCCAGCATGCGGGCGATGGCGATTTTGTCCTCGACGGAAAAGTCGATGCCCGGCGTCTGCTGGCCATCGCGAAGGGTGGTGTCGAAGAGGTAGAGGCGCTGGCGCTTTCCCTCCCCCTTGAGGGGAGGGTGGCCAGCCGCAGGCTGGTCGGGTGGGGTCGGTGCGGCCGATCTCGACGCATATTGAGGTAGCGCGCTGCCTCCGCCGACCCCCTCTGGCTGCTTCGCAGCCATCTCCCCCTCAAGGGGGGAGAAAAAGCTTACGCGCGTCATCATCCCCTCCCCGCAAACCCGTCCGTCGCGCCGATCAGCCGGTCGAGGATGCCGGGCTCGGAATAGGCGTGCCCCGCCCCTTCGATCAGATGGAATTCCGCCTTCGGCCATACCTTGTGCAACTGCCAGGCATAATGCGCCGGACAGGGCATGTCGTAGCGGCCATGGACGATGAC
>JBQCEL010000251.1:0-2477 GCA_051960255.1 Rhizobiaceae bacterium | reverse complement strand
GGCGCGGCGGCGTTCCTTTCGAGATTATGCCCGCTCGATGCGGGAGCCCTCTCCCCATCGCAATCGAAATACACCTTTCTCCTGGCCGAGGATGCCGGCATTATCGACGATTTGATCGTTACGCGGTTGGCGGAAGAGCGTTTCATCGTCGTTGCCAATGCCGGCAACGCCGCCGAAGACGAGATGCATATGCGGCGTTTTCGCGGCGATTTCGACTGCACGCTCGAACCGCTCGATCGCGTCTTCCTCGCCATTCAGGGGCCGGAAGCAGAGGCGGCGCTCGCCAAAGCGGGCATCGACGGCAGCGGTCTCGTCTTCATGCACGGCATGGAGCCCCGGCCGGGATGGTTCATGAGCCGTTCGGGCTATACAGGCGAGGACGGGTTCGAAATCGCGTTGCTGGAGCGCGACGCCCGGCAATTGGTCGAAAAGCTGCTTGCCGACGAGCGGGTCGAATGGGTGGGCCTTGCCGCGCGCGACAGTCTCAGGCTGGAGGCCGGCCTCTGCCTGCACGGACAGGACATCGATAAGGCGACAGACCCCGTCTCCGCCGGCCTGATGTGGGCGATCGCCAAGCCGCTGCGCGAGAAAGGCGGCTTCATCGGCGCCCAAGCGCTGGCGAAAAAGGTCGCGGCGGGCGCTTCGGAAAAGCGCGTGGGGCTGAAGCCGGAAGGGCGCCAGCCCGTCCGCGCCGGTACGCCCTTGTTCGCCGAAGACGGCACGCCCGCCGGACGCGTCACCTCGGGCGGCTTCGGCCCGTCCGCCGGCCATCCCGTCGCCATGGGCTACGTCAAGACCGCCCTCGCCCAGCCCGGCACGCGCCTGACGGCGGAAGTACGCGGCGCGAAAGTTCCCGTCACCGTTTCTTCTCTTCCCTTTACGCCGCATCGCTACCGCAAAGGATGATCCGCATGGCAACGACCTATTTCACTGAAGATCACGAATGGCTCAGCGTCGAGAATGGCGTCGCAACGGTCGGCATCACCGACTACGCGCAGGAACAGCTGGGCGATCTCGTCTTTGTCGAGCTGCCGGAAAAAGGCCGTTCGCTCGCCAAGGGTGAGACGGCCGTCGTCGTCGAATCCGTCAAGGCCGCCTCGGACGTCTACGCGCCGGTCAATGGCGAAATCACCGATGTAAACGAGGCGCTGTCGGGCGAGCCGGCGCTGGTCAACACCTCTCCGAGGGAAAATGGCTGGTTGTGGAAGATGAAGCTTTCCGATGAAGGCCAATTATCCGGGCTTCTCGACGAAGCCGCCTATAAGAAACTGGTCGGTTGAGAGATTAGAGATCATGACTGCCGCAGCCCTGCCCTTTTCGACCCGCCACATCGGACCTTCCGCCCAGGACCAGCGGGCCATGCTCGCCGCGATCGGCCTGCCTTCCATCGAAACGCTTATCTCGCAGGCAGTGCCGAAATCGATCCGGCTCGGCCGCGCGCTCGACCTGCCCGCGCCAGCGAGCGAAGCGGAGGCGCTGGCGGAGCTTTCCGGCATCATGGGCCAGAACAACGTCCTGAAGAGCTTCCTCGGCCAAGGCTATCATGGCTGCTTCGTGCCGCCCGTCATCCAGCGCAATCTGTTCGAGAATCCCGCCTGGTACACCGCCTATACGCCCTATCAGGCGGAGATCAGCCAGGGGCGCCTCGAAATGCTCTTCCATTTCCAGACGCTCGTCACCGAACTGACAGGACTGCCGATCGCATCCGCCTCGCTGCTCGACGAGGCGACGGCCGTGGCCGAGGCGGTCGGCATCGCCTTCCGGCATCACCGAGAGAAGCGCGGCCGTGTCGCTCTGGCCGGCGCGTTGCATTCCCAGGTGCTGGATGTCGTCCATACGCGCGCGGAACCGCTTGGCATCACGATCGGAGAAGGGGCGGTCGACGCCGAGACGGCGGCGCTTATCGTGCCGTGGCCGGACACTTTTGGCATCTACCACGACCACGCGGAAGCAATTCGCAAGGCGAAGGAAGTCGACGCCATCGTCATCTTCGTCGCCGATCCGCTTCCCCTGACGCTCACCGAACCTCCCGCCGCTCTCGGCGCCGAGATCGCCGTCGGCTCGATGCAGCGCTTCGGCGTACCGATGGGCTTCGGCGGCCCGCATGCCGCCTATTGCGCCGTCTCGGACCGGCTGACCCGGCTGATGCCCGGCCGTCTTGTCGGTCAATCGGTCGACAGCAAGGGACGTCCCGCCTACCGGCTGGCCCTGCAGACGCGCGAACAGCATATCCGCCGCGAGAAGGCCACCTCCAACATCTGCACCGCGCAGGCGCTACTTGCCAACATGGCGGCGGCTTATGCGATATGGCACGGGCCGGGGGGCTTGCAGGCGATCGCAAGCCGCATTCACGGGCTCGCCAACCGGCTGGCCGACGGGTTGAAAGCAGGCGGTCTCGAGGTCATCGGCAAGCGCCGGTTCGATACCGTTCTGGTGGAAGCGAAAGGCAAGGCCGCGTCCGTCGCGGCGAAAGCCGA
>JBQCEL010000250.1:0-7688 GCA_051960255.1 Rhizobiaceae bacterium | reverse complement strand
TTGACCCAGAAGATGGAGGCCCAGCCGAAAGAGGCGAGCAGAATACCGCCGACCACCGGACCGGCGCCGAAGCCGATGCCTCCCAACGCCGCCCAGGCGCCAATGACCCGGCTTCGTTGGGCCGGTGGGAAAGTCCGGTTGAGGATCGACAGCGTGAGCGCCAGAATGGCCGCCCCGCCGCCCCCCTGGACAGTTCTGGCCGTGAGCAAGACGGAACTGCTGTCTGCCAATGCGCAGCCGAGCGAGCCAAGACCGAACAGGATCAATCCCCCGGTCACGACAACGCGGTGGCCGAACCTGTCTCCGAGCGCACCGGCAAGCGGGATGAAAGCGGCGAGGCTTAGTGCATAGCCGCTGATCACCCATTCGAGGGCGGAAGGCCCGAGCGCGAGATCGCGTTGAAGGGTAGGCAGGGCGATGTTGACGATGGTGACGTCGAGCTGGATCATGAAAGCGGCGAGGCACATGGCGAAAAGCACGAGCCGGGATCGCGACGCGGCCCAACCGCAACTTGCGCGTGTGCGAAGCGCCGCAGCGAAGCATGGTTCTAGCAGGGATCGCGGCGCGGCCCAACCGCGCGAGGACGGGCCAAAGTCACGAAGTCCTGCCATCCACGTTGTCCTAGAGATGTCCCTTCTCGCTTCTCCAGCTTGCGGCGATGGCCCCTCCTCCGCGGCCTGAGAATCATATTTGGAGGTGAACTCACAGCTGTCGCCAAAGATGTTTTCCCGCTACTCTCCTCGCGGACCTGGAAGGGTCGGAGACCGCCGAAGGCTGGGAGGAACTGGGAGTTATGACCGATATTTCGCCGGTGCTCGTCGACCGGCTGTTGGCGATCTCGCGGGCGCTTGCCGGCCATATCGATCCCGGCGCCGCCTTTCGCGCCACCGCGGAAGAGATCGCTACGCTCATTCCTCACGACCACATGGACGTGGCGATCCTGCTTCACGACCGCTGCAGCCATACCTGCTACGAAGCGGGTCTTCACACCAGCTGGACCGAACTCGCCAGGAATCCGGTCCCGACGGATCGCAGCCCCGTCCGGTCCGTCCTGCGCGCCGAACTTCCCTACCTGATCACCGATGATGCTCTCAAGGATGAACGCTTTCATTTTGCCGGCGCTCTCGACGAGCCGATCTTTTCCGCCGGTCTGCGCAGCCGCATCGTCGTTCCGCTGCGAGCGCGCGGCGACGTCATTGGCACCCTCGACATCAGCCGCCATCTGCCAGGTTGCTATGGCGTGGCCGACCTCGAGATCGCACAGCATTGCGCCGATTTCATCGCACCCTACATCTTCGCCTTGGTCGAAAGCGAAGCGGCGCGGCGCGCCATGCTGGCGGAGACGGAGGCGCGCAGCCGCGAGGAACTGCTTCGCGTCGGAGCGGCGCGCCTCACCGAGGGCATGGAACGGGAAAGGCGACGCATCGCCATGGATCTGCACGACCAGACGCTTGCCGATCTCGCCCGGGTTGTACGCCAGGTCTCGGCGCTGCACCGGCAAGGCGTGGCGCGCGCCGCGCAACTTGCCGAACTGGAGCGCGAAGTGGCTAACTGCCTGACGGAACTGCGCCACATCGTCGACGACATGCGGCCGAGCGTGCTGGAACTGTTCGGCCTCCGCGATGCGATCGAAGCGCATCTCAACCGCAGCGTCAGCAATGCGGCCCCTCCCATCGCCGTGCGCATCGAGGACAGGAGCGACGGCGCCGCCGACGCTCTTTCGGAACGCATACGCACCGCGCTCTACCGGATCGTGCAGGAGGCCATCAACAATGCCGTCCGCCATGCGGCGCCAAGCCGGATCGAGGTCCGGATCGAGGCCAGCGAGACCGATCTCAGGGTAACTGTGACGGACGACGGGCTCGGCTGCGGCGAAATCGATCCGGAAGCGAGCGGCGGGATCGGCCATATGCATACGCGCGCCGCCCTCGTCGGCGCCCGGCTGCGCATCAGGCGGGCAAGCCGCAAAGGCGGAACGCGCGTCACGGTCGAGATCGCGGGTGGCGTCGTCGCCGAAGCCGTCGCCGGGGCGCGGCCGGCGCCGGTGGAAGCCATCGGAGTCGCATGATGCTGGTCATGATCGCGGAAGACGACGGACTGCACCGCGCCTTTGCGCGGGCGACCGTGGAGGAACTGTGGCCGGGCGACGTCGAGGTGATCGAAGCCGCTAGCGGCGACGAGGCCATCCGGCTCGCCGACCGTCGCGCACCGCCTTATGTCGTTCTCGATCTGCAACTTCCCAAAGGGACGGGCATCGACGTGGCGCGCGCCATCTGGAGCCGTCGCGCCGACGCGCATATCCTCTTCTGGTCCAATTTCGCCGATGAATCCTATGTGCGCGGCGTCGCGCGGATCGTGCCGCCCGGATCGGTTTACGGCTATGTGCTGAAATCCGCCTCCGAAGAGGGAATGCGCTCCGCTCTGCGCGGCGTCTTCGCCGAAGGCCACTGCATCATCGACCGGGAAATACGCGGAATCCAGCACCGCGTGCAGGATCGGCTCGAGGGCATTACCGACAGTGAATATGAAAGCCTGATCGATCTCGCGCTCGGCCTGACCGACAAGGCGATCGCCTCCAGGCGCGGGCTGTCGACGCGAGGGGCCCAGGCCAGGATCAAGCATCTCTACGAGAAGCTCGGCATTGCCGCGCCGGACGAGGCGTCGAGCGAGGCATCGGTCTTCAACTCCCGCACGCGGGCGATCTACCTCGCGCTCGCGCGCGGACTCATCAACGCCGACGTTTTGCGCCGGGAGCAGGAGCATCTCGACGCATGGCTCGGTTCCGCGGTGCGTCAATCCGAAGACAATTGAGTGCGCGCCGGAGCCTGAACTGTGTAAACGCACACTCGGCATTGCGTCTTGACGCCTATCCGGAAGGCCGCTCCCGGCTTAACGTGCCGGGAAAACAAGAACGGGGAGACGCCATGCCTTTCGTCAACATACAGATCCTCAAAGGGCATTCGCAGCAGCGCAAAAACGAGATCGCGCGCCGCGTCACGGAGGCCGTCAGCGAGCTCGCCGAACTGCCCAAGGAAGCTATCTGGGTGGTGTTCGAGGATGTCCAGCCCTCCGATTGGTTCGTCGGCGGGAAGGCGGTCGAGAAGAAGCCCGGGAGCTGACGTCGGTGCCGAGCGACAACCGCAGTCCCCGTTTCGACGACATCGTCGGCGGCGCGCCGCTGGAAAAACTGGCGGACGGCTTCGGATTCACAGAGGGGCCAGTCTGGCACCCATACGAGAAATGGCTGGTCTTCAGCGATATGCCGAACAGCCGCATGCATCGGCTGCTGCCCTCAGGCGAGATTGAGATCTTCCGCGAACCGAGCGACAAGGCGAACGGCAACACGCTCGACCGGCAGGGACGCCTCCTCACCTGCGAGCATGCGAAAAGCCGCGTGACGCGCCTGGAGCCGGACGGCTCCACGAAAGTGCTCGCCACGCATCACGAGGGCAAGGAACTCAACAGCCCGAACGACATCGTCGTGGCGACCGGCGGCGCCATCTACTTCACCGATCCGACCTATGGCAGGATGGAATATTACGGCGTGCCGCGCCCGCAGGAACTGCCGTTTCAGGGCGTCTACAGGATGAACGCCGACGGATCGGGACTGACTCTGCTCGCTCATGATTTCGCGCAGCCCAACGGCCTCTGTTTCTCGCTCGATGAATCGCGCCTCTTCGTCAACGACACCGAACGCAAGCACATCCGCGTCTTCAGCGTTACGCCGGAAGGCCGCTTGACCGGCGGCGCCGTGTGGGCGGAGACTGCCGGGGAGGAGCCCGGAGCGCCCGACGGCATGAAGATCGACAGCGGCGGGAATGTCTATTGCTGCGGCCCGGGAGGCGTCCACCTCTTCGATCCGTCAGGCAACGCGCTCGGCGTCATCCGCACGCCAGAGGTCTGCGCCAACTTCACCTTCGGCGGCGACGACCTGAAGAGCCTGTACCTGACGGCGTCGAGTTCGCTTTACCGGCAGCGCGTGCGCGTGCCGGGATTGAGGCTGTTCTGAGCGGGAGACTGCTCGGAGGAATGGCCGCCACTATCCGGCGGCGAGCGATGCAGTTGCATCGCGAGAGGACGGCGTACCGTTCGCAAGGTCGCCGAAGCAACATGGGAGGATCGCTGAAATGAAAAAACTGTTTGCCTTGACCGCTCTCGCCGCCATGCTGGCGTCGGGCACCGCGCTTGCCGATACGAGCGGCAAGAAGATCGCCTTCTCCAACAATTACGCCGGCAATTCCTGGCGGCAAGCCATGTTGAAGAGCTATGACACGGTGACCAAGAAGGCGGTAGCCGACAAGATCGTCGCCGCGGCCGATGTGTTCACCACGGCCGACCAGGAGGTGCCGACCCAAGCCGCGCAGCTGCAGAACCTCATCCTGCAGGGCTATGACGCGATCGTCATCAATTCCGCCTCGCCCGACGCGCTGAACGGCGCGGTGAAGCAGGCCTGCGACGCCGGCATCGTAGTCGTCTCCTTCGATGGCATCGTGACCGAGCCCTGCGCCTACCGGGTCGTCGTCGATTACGAGAAGATGGGCAAGGAAGAGGTCGAGCATATGGCCAAGTTCCAGCCCAAGGGCGGCAATCTGCTGGAGATCCGCGGCCTGGCCGGAACCTCGATCGACGATCTGATCCACAAGGGCATCACCGAAGGCGTCGCCGCCCATCCGGAGTTCAAGATCGTGAATTCGGTGACCGGCAACTGGGACGAGACGACGGCGCAGAAGGCGGTCGCGACGGTGCTGCCGTCCCTGCCGCAGATCACCGGCGTGGTGGACCAGGGCGGCGACGGCTATGGCGCGGCGCAAGCCTTCGCCGCCGCCGGCAAGCCGCGCCCCACCATCATCATGGGCAACCGGCAGGACGAACTCGAATGGTGGAAGGAGCAGAAGGCGAAGGACGGCTACGTGACGTGGTCCGCCTCGATCGCGCCTGGCGTCTCGACGCTTGCCTTCTGGGTCGCCCAGCAGGTGCTCGACGGCCACAAGGACATCCCGCACGATCTCCTCGTGCCTTACCTGTCCTTCGACCAGGACAATTTCGAAGCGGCCCTGCCGAACATTCCGAAGGGCGGCGTCGCCAGCAAGGAATACAGCCAGCAGGACGCCATCGAAGCCATCAAGGCCAATATGAAGTGATTGCGGTGAACTTCGGGCGCGCTTAGCTTAAACGAAAACTTGCGGGGAGTGTCCGTGTCGCCCGAGACCGCATCGAACATCGTCAAGCTGGACGGCGTCGAAAAGCATTTCGGCGCCGTCCGTGCGCTGGTCGGTGTCGATTTCATGATTCGCTCCGGCGAGTGCATCGGTCTCGTCGGCCATAACGGCGCCGGAAAATCGACCCTGATGCATGTCGTTGCCGGAACGCTGCAGCCAAGCGGCGGCCGCATCACGGTGGGCGGCGGGATCGAGGAAAACTATTCGGTCGTCCGTGCGCAGAAGCTCGGCATCCGATGCGTCTTCCAGGAATTGTCGCTCTGTCCCAACCTCAGCGTCGCCGAGAATACACGCATCAATCACCAGTCGCTGAGAGGGCTTGGCTGGCGGAAGAGAGCCGCCGCGCTGATCAAGGCCAAGCTCGACGAGATCTTCCCCGGCCATGATATCGGCGCATCCGACATTGTGCGCGATCTTTCCATCGGCAGGCGGCAGATGGTGGAGGTCGCGCGCGCCTTCACCGTGACGGATGACCCGCTCGACCTTGTCATCCTGGACGAGCCGACGTCCTCGCTCGATGCCCGGACGGCCAGCCAGCTTCTCGCCTTTGTCCGCCGCTTCGTTGCGGCCGGCGGAAGCTGCATTCTGATCTCCCATCTTCTCGGCGAGGTGCTTGAGAACGCCGACCGCATTGTGGTTATGCGTGATGGCAAGGTGGTCGCCGCCGACGCGGCAAGCGCCTTCGATCGCGACAAGCTCGTCACCGCCATGGGCGGTGTGGAGCCGCGCGGGAGGGTGGCGGCCGAAGCCGCCGCCAGAGATCGGGAAAAAGGAGCGCTGCGTGTCCGCGCTCGTCCGGCGCGCCAGACGGACGGCGCCGAGCTTGTCGCGCGCGAGGGGGAGATCATCGGTCTGGCGGGCCTTGCCGGTCATGGCCAGACGGCGTTGCTTCTCGCCATCTTCGAGGCGGCCGCGCGCCGTAGACCGGGGATCGAGGTCACGGCGCCCGTGGCCTTGGTCGCGGGCGACCGGCAGTCGGACGGCATCTTCCCGCAATGGTCAATCGCGGAGAATATCGGCATCCGCTCGATCGCCAAACTGCGCAACGGACTTCTCATCTCGCCGCAACGAGAAGCCGAGTTGGCGCAATATTGGCAGCGGCGGATCAAGATCCGCACCCCCGACATTGCCAACAACATCCTCTCGCTTTCCGGCGGCAACCAGCAGAAGGCGCTCTTCGCCCGGGCGCTTGGGTCCGACGCCAGGATCATCCTGATGGATGATCCGATGCGCGGCGTCGATATCGGCACCAAGCTGGACGTCTACGACCTGCTCCGAGAGGAAGCGAGGAACGGTCGCACTTTCCTCTGGTATACCACCGAGACCGAAGAGCTCGACAATTGCGACCATGTCTATGTCTTTCAGAGCGGCCGCATTGTCGCGGATCTGAGCCGCGGCGAGTTGACGGAGGAAAAGGTGATCCAATCCTCCTTCGCGGGAGCGAGTTGAGATGGCGGTCGGTTTCCTGAGCGGACGAAGTGGCGCGGGTACGCTTGACGCGCGAGGCCGGGCGCACCTGCTGCGCGCGCTTTTGCCGGCACTGTCGCTCGCCATCGTGGTGGTCGCGATCGCCTGGCTCAATCCGCGCGCCATCAGCTATTTCGGCTTCACCCTGATGCTCAATCTGGCGATCCCGATCGCGCTCGCGACGATCGCGCAGATGTTCGTCATCGCCGGCAATGAACTCGACCTCTCGATCGGCACCTTTGTCGGCTTTGTCGGCTGCGTCACCGCGACCTGGCTGCGCGAGGCGCCGCTTCTCGGCGTTGCAACCCTCGTCGGGGGTATTCTTGTCTATGCAGCGCTCGGCGCGCTCATTCACCTGCGCAACCTGCCCTCGGTCGTCGTGACGCTTGGCATGAGCTTCGTCTGGCAGGGGCTTGCGATCCTTCTCCTGCCCAAACCCGGCGGCAAGGCGCCGGATTGGCTTCTCGCGATGACAGGCTTCAAGCCGCCATTCGTGCCCTTCCCGATCCTGGCGGCGCTGGTGATCGCGGGCGTTGTCCAGTTCGCGCTCATGCGCACCTCCTATGGCGCGATCCTGCGCGGCTCGGGCGGGAACCCGTCGGCGTTGGCGCGCGCCGGTTGGTCGCTTCTCACGACAAAGATCGTGCTTTTCTCGCTGGCCGGCTTTTTCGGGGTTCTTTCGGGCTTGGCGCTCATCGGCATCACCACCTCCGCCGACGCCAATATCGGTAACGGCTACACCCTCCTCGCGATCGCCGGGGTCATCCTCGGCGGTGGTGAATTCGTCGGCGGGCGGGTCTCGCCCGTCGGATCGGTGATCGGCGCCTTGACGCTGGCGCTCGCCGCCTCGCCGCTTCTGACCTTCATGCGAATACCGCCGGACTGGCAGGTGGCGGCGAACGGCGCGATCCCCATCATCGTGCTTGCGGCCCGCGCGCTTATCAGCCGCAGGGAGACCTGATGATGAGCGGCTTCATCCGAAGACTTTCCGGCAAGGCATGG
>JBQCEL010000249.1:0-6883 GCA_051960255.1 Rhizobiaceae bacterium | reverse complement strand
GACGGTCAGCACGTCGTGGCCGGCGCGCCGCGCGACGTCGATCGTCGCTTCCGACCATTTGTCGTCGGCGAAAATGACGGCCGGCGCGCCTTTCGGCAGCAAATCCTCGAAGAGCCGCATCTTGGCGCGGTGGTAATCCTCAACCGTCGGGTGGTAATCCATATGGTCGCGGCCAAGATTAGTGAAGGCGGCCGCCGCGAGCCGGACGCCATCCAGCCGATGCTGGTTGAGGCCATGACTGGAGGCCTCCATCGAAAGATGCGTCACACCGCCATCCGCTAGTTCGGCAAGCAGCCTGTGGAGCGCAATCGGATCGGGCGTCGTCAGCGAGCCATAGTCGTTACGGCCCGGCGCGGTCACGCCAGTCGTTCCGACGCTCGCAGCCGTGTTACCCGCCCTTTCCCAGATCTGGCGGGTGAAGGCGGCGACCGACGTCTTGCCGCTGGTGCCGGTGACAGCCACGATCGTCTCCGGCTGTCTCGCAAAAAACCGCGCCGCCGAGCGCGCGAGAGCCCGGCGCGGATCGTCCGTCAGGATGATCGGCGCGCCTGTATCCGTCACGCCCGCCTCGGCGGAGGCGACGATCGCGACGGCGCCGCGCTTCGCGGCTTCACCGGCATAGGCCGCTCCGTTGACCTTGCTGCCGGCAAGCGCGAAGAAAAGATCGCCTGGAGAAACCGAACGGGAATCGCTCGACAGGCCGGAAATCGCGAGTTCGCCCGCGCTCCCGCCATCGATCGGCAGTATCCCTTTCAAGTCCTTCAGTTTCATCGCGACTGTCCGTTTGCAGGTCCCCGCCTGCCGCCCCAGCGAATCAATGGTAAGAAACCAGCAAAGCCCCAAGTTGATGGCCGAATTCGGGCTCGACACCAAGGATCGGCGCTGTTCTGCGGATGATGTTGCCTACTGTCGGTGCGCAGTTGGCGCCCGCCGTAGCCGGCCAACCGCCATAAGGCTTTGGCTCGTCCATGACGACCAGAACGATATATTGCGGATCGTCGATCGGAAAACCGGCCATGAAGGCGTCGAAATTCTTCGTATGGGAATATTTTCCGTTGACCACTTTTTCGGCCGTGCCCGTCTTGCCGCCGATGAAATAGCCGGGAACGTTGGCCTGCCTGCCCGATCCCTGTTCCACGTTGAGCCGGAAGAGATACTTCATATCCTGGCTGGTGGAGGCCTTGATGACGCGCTTGGTATGCTCGTCCGCCTCGGCCTGCGTACGCGGCAGAAGCGTCGGCTCGATCAGAAGCCCGCCATTGAGGATCGCCATGCCGGCCACCGCTGTCTGCAAAGGCGTGGTCGCAACGCCATGGCCGAAGGCGATGGTGATCTGGTTGATCGGCTTCCATACTTTCGGCTGCTGCGGCGTCGCGACTTCCGGAAGCTCAAAGGGCATGCGAGTCAGGAGCCCGAGATTGGTCAGGAATTCCTGGTTGTGCTCGATACTCACCTTTTCGGCTTCGAGCGCCGTACCGATGTTGGACGAATATTTGAAGATTTCCGGCACCGTCAGCCAGCGGTGTTTCGGCTCGTAATCATGGATCGTGTAGCGGCCATAATGCAGGGGATGGGTCGTATCGAACTTGTCCGTAAGATGCACCTTGCCCGAATCGAGCGCCATCGCGGTCGTGAACGTCTTGAAGGTCGATCCCATCTCGAACACGCCGTTAGACATGCGGTTGAAACGGTCCTTTTCGAGCGCGTTATAGGGATTGTTCGGATCGTAGTCCGGCAGCGACACCATGGCGAGCACTTCGCCTGTCTTCGCGTTCAGCACCACGCCGCCCGAGGCAATGGCCCTGTATTTCTCCATCGACTGGGTGAGTTCATCATGCATGATGTGTTGGACGCGGGCATCGATCGACAACCGGAACGGCTTCAAATCCTGCTGGGTCGCAAGGCCGGTTGCCTGAAGAATCGAGAGCCCCTGCTCGTCGATATATTTCTCCATTCCGGCGATGCCCTTGTTGTCGATGTTGACCAGACCCAGAATGTGAGCCGCCATCGATCCGCCGGGATAGAAGCGCTTCCTCTCGGTGCGGAAACCGAGTCCCGGCACGCCCAATGCCAGAATGTCCGCCTCCTGCTTCGGCGTCAGCTGGCGTCTCAGCCACACGAAGCCGGCATGGCTCTTCAGCTTGCGATAGGTATCCTCGTAATTGAGGTCGGGCAGGACGGTGTGCAACTTATCGATCGCCTCATCGACATCGACGATGTGGCGGGGCTCGGCGTAGAGCGACGCCGTCTTGATATCGGTCGCGAGAATTTCGCCATTGCGGTCGACGATGTCGGGACGCGCCTCGGTCGGCCGCGCCGGCGGCGGCCCGTTGTCCTCCTCCTTGTGCGACCCGTAATAGACCAGCCGTCCCGCGATCACGCCATAGACGCAGAAGAACATCACCCCCATCATCAGGATGCGGTTGCCGGCCCGTCCCCCCGTCGCCTTGCGCGACCCGTCGACGACGATGGCCTCCTCGGCCATTCCGCCGCTTCTCCGGAATTTTTTCAGCCAGCGGCGGATCATTTCTTCAAGCTCCCGGTGACGGTCTTGTCGGGATTGTTTTCGGCCACCTGACCAGGCGCCTGCGGGTCAGGCTTCGGCATCTCGACCGGCCGCATCGGAAGCTGGTCGAGCGTGACGATCTGCTCCGCCGTCGTCGGCTGGAGATTCAGCTGCGGCTGATAGAGCTCCACCAGCTTCTGCAACCGTTTCGGCTGCGTCAGCAGGCTCCAGTCCGCCTGCAGCAGGTTGATCGTGTCGTGCTCGAGGCGGATCTGCGTTCTGATCCTGTTGATGTGCTCAAGCTCGCTTTCCGCATTCTGCTTGATCCGGTAGGTCACGGCGGCGGCGCCGATCATGACGGCGATCAGGACGATATCGGTGGTACGAAACACGATTTACCTCTCCACCTTGACGTTCAGTTCCGGGAGCCCGAAGACAGAGAAATCCGCCGCCCGCGCTGGCTGGTCGGTGCGTTTCGCGCCTCTCAATTTCGCGGAGCGCGCGCGCGGATTTCTGGTAATTTCTTCCTTGCCGGCCGCGACGGCCTTGCCGATCGCCTGAAAAGTCGGAGCGGCAATGGGCGCCGCAGGCAGGTGCCGCGAACGGGCATGAGCCTGCGACCGGTCGGCGATGAATCGCTTGACCATGCGGTCCTCGAGCGAGTGGAACGTCACCACTGCGAGCCTTCCACCAGGCTTCAGGATGCGTTCCGCGGCAAGCAGCGCTTGGCCGAGTTCGCGGAGCTCGTCATTGACGAAAATGCGCAGCGCCTGGAAGACGCGCGTGGCGGGATGGATTTTATCCTTCGGGTTCTTGCCGACCAGATTTTCGATGGCAAGCGCCAGGTCGCCCGTCGTCGCGAACGGCTTTTCGGCGCGACGCCTCTCGATCATGCGGGCGATGCGGCCGGCGTGACGTTCTTCGCCCAGAAGGCCGAACACGCGCGCAAGATCGCCGGCTTTGAGCCGGTTCACCACGTCCGCCGCGCTCAAGCCGGCCCTTGTCATCCGCATATCGAGCGGACCGTCCTGGCGGAAGGAAAAGCCCCTTCCCGCTTCGTCGAGTTGCATCGAGGAGACGCCGATATCGAGCACAACGCCATCCACTGGCGCGCCGGTATAGGCGTCGAGGTGCGAGAAAAGGCCCTCGACGAGCGAGAGCCGGCCTCCGGACTCTTTCTCCAGCGCCCTTCCCGCAGCGATCGCATCGGGATCGCGATCGATCGCAATGACCGACGCGCCCCTGTCGAGCAGCGCCTTCGTGTAGCCGCCGGCGCCAAAGGTGCCGTCAATGATGATCTCCCCCTGCTTCGGCTGGAGGAGGTCAAGCACCTCGGAAAGGAGAACCGGAACGTGCCGGGCCGGTCCGCCACCGGCGTCCCCGCCGGCGCCCATCATCATTCCGGTTCTCCGGACCGCGCATCCGCGGCCGCCGCCCGCCTCAGCTTCAGGAGACGCGAACGGACCGCCGCGCCATGGGCGCTCAGCCGTTGCGGCTCCCAGATCTGGAAAAATTGTCCCCGGCCGACAAAGGCCATTTCGTCCGTGATGCCGGTATGCTCGCGGATGAAATCCGTGACCGTGATCCGGCCATCCTGATCGAGTTTCAGGAAAGCGCCGTCGCCGTGGCAGAAGAAGGACATGTCGTCCGCAGTCTGCAGGAACGGATCCTCTTGTGCGATCCTCTCCTCGTAACGGTCGAGCAGATCGAGACCGCCCACATCGAGCGACGGCGTCTCGAGCCCCCGCAACGCATAGAGTTCGCCATAGCCGCGCTTCTGCACGACCGCCCGGAAATGGGCGGGGACCGACACCCTCCCCTTGGCGTCTATCCTGTTGATCGCATTTGACAGGAACCGATCCATGATACGCCGCGGCCGGGCAGGCCTTTTCATCCCTCTCTGTGGCGCTCCCGCCATGGGAACGCGCCGTATGCCCCTCTCTCTCCATGCCGCTGAAAAGGCACAGGCCCGCTCTCTCGCGAACCTTGATGATCCGCGGAGCGCTTGACGCTTCACTGTTGACTGAAACGAGAAATGGACTGTGCTTAAGGGATAACATGGGGGGTTATGGGCGTCAACGGGAACAAGCTCCACACAGCCACTGGTGAGCGCCCGACGCGCCTTTCCCGGCTGATCCGGATATTTATCGCCCGTTAAGCCTAACGAACCGTTAGGAGACGCCGCCGCGTTCACTTTCAGGCAAGGCTTGTGAGACGATTGTCGTGCGCATAGCGTCTCGGTTGACGCCAAGCTTGTTGCCGACCGGAGAGGCCGATGTCCGAAGAAACCCAATCCCGCGCCGCGAGGGTTCCCCATCTGCGCCGCGCCGAACTGGCGAAAGGCGACCCCGTGCCGCTGCCGCTTACCATGGCCGCTATGTACCATTTGCCCGGCGATCCCGCCGGCTTTCGGCAATATGGGCGGTTCGCCAATCCGACATGGGAAGCCGCCGAAGCGCTTCTTTCCCATCTCGAAGACGCGCCCTCGCTGGCCTTTCCCTCCGGGATGGCGGCGATCGCTGCGGTCTTCTTCTCGCTTCTGAAAGCCGGAGACCGCGTCCTGCTGCCTTCGGACGGCTATTACACGACGCGCGTTCTCGCCGAGCGTTTCCTGAAACCATTCGGCGTTACATGCGACACCCGTCCCACGACCACGTTTGGCGATGGCGGCTTCCATGGCTACCGCATCGTCTTCCTCGAAACCCCGTCCAATCCCGGCCTTGGCGTCTGCGACGTCGCGGCAACGGCAGCGGCGGTTCATGCCGAAGGCGGCATCCTCGCCGTCGATAATACGACCATGACACCGCTCGGGCAGCGCCCCCTCGATCTCGGAGCCGATCTCGTTCTCGCCGCCGACACTAAGGCGCCGAACGGTCATTCCGACGTGCTTTTCGGCCATGTCGCCAGCCGTGATAGCGACATCATGGCCGCGCTTACTGAATGGCGGAAATTGTCGGGCTCGATCCCGGGTCCCTTTGAGGCGTGGCTTCTCCATCGCGGTCTCGAAACACTGGAAGTCCGATTCGACCGCATGTGCGCCAACGCCGAAATGATCGCGCCGCGCCTCGCCGCGCATCCGGCCGTCGAAGCGGTCCGTTTTCCGGGGCTTGAGGGCGATCCCTCACACAATCTCGCCCGCGCCCAGATGGAGCGTTTCGGCTTCCTGATCGGGTTGACCCTGAAATCGGCGGAAGCCGCTGAAGCCTTCATCGGCGGCTGCGCCCTCCTGCAACCGGCGACGTCGTTCGGCGGCGTCCACAGTTCGGCGGAGCGCCGCGCCCGCTGGGGCGATGCCGTTGCGCCTGGTTTCGTCAGGCTATCGGTCGGTTGCGAGCCGGTCGGGGAATTATGGAAGGCAATAGCCGCCGCACTGGAGCCGTGACCTGACCCGACAGATCGCTGCTGGCAGCTGCCGGATCTCAAGATTCGAATTCATTGGCCTTGATGTCGCGACGGCCGTGAATGACGCGGACGATCTCGATCCCGACCGAACTGGGACGATAGAACGTAATATATTCTCCGGTCGTCACATACCTGATTCCCGACCCGATATCATTGCGAGCCAGCCCCGAACGGGGCTGGCTCGCAAGCAATTCCCATCGCTGCTGGAGGCGGTCGAGCAATTGATCGGCAGCACGTGGATTTTGCTGTGCAATATAGGACCATATCTGTATCAGGTCCTCTTCCGCACGTTCGCTTCTCTTGACGAAAATCATCGTCAGGCGCGACGTTTCGCCTGTCCGAACCTACGGCGTGCTTCCGCCTTGATCTCCTCCATCGAGACATATCGCCCCGGCCCGCTGTCTATGCCTTCCTGAACGAGCGCCCTCAGTTCCTCCAGCGTATAGCCGAACAGGTCGCGCCGCTCCTTCCAGTGGCGAAGCGCCTCGCGCACGACTTCGCTCGCGGAGGCGTATTCGCCCGCCGCCACCACCTCGTCCACGGCGGCGGCGAGTTCCGGGGAAAGCGTGATGCTTCTCTTGTCGACATTGCTCATGGCAGGCTCCTCCCGCGCGAAAGTAGGATTTAATCCTACCCTCCGCAAGCCAAATCACGCATGCGCCCGTTTGCGGAAGGCACGAGAGCAGCCGAGTGCCAGCCGGCCTGTAAGCCGGGTTCTGTATGGCGCTGGGGTGAGCGCGTGATGGCCATTCCTCTGGGACGGCCGTTGCCGGCCGCCTCAAGCGACCAACCCGGGCGAGAGCCCAGAGACGGGCCTAGGCTTGCGCCCCTCGCCCCTATTCGGTCTTGCTCCCGGTGGGGCTTGCCGTACCGCGGACGTTGCCGCCCGCGCGGTGCGCTCTTACCGCACCTTTTCACCCTTACCGATGGGCCTTTCGGCTCGCCGGCGGTGTATTTTCTGTGGCGCTTTCCCTG
>JBQCEL010000248.1:0-2776 GCA_051960255.1 Rhizobiaceae bacterium | reverse complement strand
ACCCGCGTATCGAGCAGTTCCTTGATAGTCAGCACGATCTCCTCGTCCGCCTTGTCATAGAACTCGCCCTGAGCCGAGTCCCGATGCGCCTCGGCGGTATCGGCCATCACCGGCTGGTCCGTCATGAAATGCTCCATGATCGCGCCGAGGATCGCCGGCTTCAGATGCTGCCAGTCCGGGCCGTCCTTGGTAACGGTGATGAAGTCGTAGCCGAAGAAAACGCCAGTGACCCCGTCAATATCGAAGAGGCGCGCTGCCAGAGGCGAGGCCGCACGACCGGCTTCGGCGTCGCGGAAATCGGCCGTGCCTTCATCGAGAACCACCTTGCCGGGGAGGAACTTCAATGTCGCCGGATTCGGCGTCGTCTCGGTCTGGATGAACATCGCTTCGTCTTTCGCTCAACTTTCGCCGTTAGATATGCCTTCGCGCGTATCCGTTCAACCCGGATTCATCGCTCTGGCTACCATGCACCGGGAGGCGGCCGCTCTCCCCTGACTCCGCCAGGCTGTCGAGTTCCTCGTCGGTCAGGCTTTGCGGCACGACGGTGACCGGGATCGGGAAGGCCGCCGTTTTTCCCGCGATCGAGGCGACAAGGGGCCCTGGGCCTTCCTTGCCGGAGCCGGCCGCCAGCACCAGCACGGCGATGTCCCGATCCTCCTCGATCAGCTTGATGATCTCCTCGGTGGGAATTCCTTCCCGCACGACAAGTTCCGGTTCGATGCCAACGCTGTCGCGCACTCTGGCGGCCGCCGCATCGAGCGCATCACGCGCGGTCGCGGTCGCCTCCTCGCGCATGATCCGTTCGACGCCAAGCCATTGCTGGAAATCGGCCGGATCGATGACGAAAAGCAGAACGACCATGCCGCTGGTGGAACGCGCGCGCCTGGCCGCATAGGCTGCCGCGCGCTCGCATTCGGGCGTTTCGTCGATAACGGCGAGGAATTTGCGGCGATGGCCGGCTTCCCTGCTCAGACGCTTGGAGACCATGGGCTTGCCTCATAGTTGCGGAAGGGCCGGGACGTTGGGCGCAGCCTGCCACAGCCGATCATGGCTGCGCAAGCGCAATGCGCCGGAAGAGCGATTCCCGCAATTCAATCCTGAAGCAGGCCGATAATGTCGCGAACCGTTTTCATCGTCTCCTCGGCAAGTGCGCGGGCTCTGCCGCCGCCCTCGCGCAGGACCCCGTCGATATGGCCCGGATCGGCCATCAGCCGGCGCATTTCCGAAGCCATCGGGGCGAGCTTGTCGACCGCAAGTTCGGCAAGGGCCGGCTTGAAGACGGAAAAGGGCGCGCCGCCGAAATCGGCGATCACCTTGTCGGCCGTCGTCTCGGCGAGAGCGGCATAGATGCCGACCAAATTCTCGGCCTCAGGCCGGCCTTTCAGCCCCTCGACGGCGGACGGCAAAGGCTCCGGATCGGTCTTGGCCTTCTTGATTTTCTTGGCGATCGTGTCGGCGTCGTCGGTGAGATTGATGCGGGAAAGGTCCGACGGGTCCGATTTCGACATCTTCTTGGAGCCGTCGCGCAGGCTCATGACGCGGGTGGCGGGTCCCTCGATCAGGGGTTCAGCAAGAGGGAAGAAGCCGTTCACCTTCTCTTCGCCCACCATCATCTCGACGCCGACCCCAAGCTGGGCGATGCGGGCGGAAAAATCATTGTTGAATTTCTGCGCGATGTCGCGCGTCAGTTCCACATGCTGCTTCTGATCGTCGCCGACGGGTACATGGGTGGCGCGATAGACGAGGATGTCCGCCGCCATCAGGCTCGGATAGGCGAGCAGGCCGAGCGAGGAATTCTCGCGATCCTTCCCCGCCTTGTCCTTGAACTGCGTCATGCGGTTCATCCAGCCGATGCGGGCGACGCAATTGAAAATCCAGGCAAGCTCGGCATGCTGCAGCACGCGCGACTGGTTGAAGACGATATGCTTTTTCGGATCGATGCCGGCCGCCAGGAAAGCCGCCGTAATCTGGCGCGTCTGATCGGCAAGGTCGTCATGGACGAGCGTCGCCGTCAGCGAATGGAGGTCGACAACACAGTAGATGCACTCATGGCTTTCCTGCAGCGCGACGAATTTGCGCAAGGCGCCGAGATAATTGCCGAGATGGAGATTGCCGGTCGGCTGGACGCCGGAAAAAACGAGCGGCTTGAAGGCGGACATGAGTGAACCTCGTGGCTTGTGGAGGGCCGTTTCGCGCGCGGCGAAAATCGAACGGCGCTTATGGCTGAACGCGAAGCGGAGAGCAAGGGGGCAAGATGCCCATTTCCATCGATGAAATCGAGGGCAAGCTAGAATGAAATAGGATAGTGTAGCGGCGACATTCGAAGCAGTAGTCCGATGAAAGACAAGTTGGATAGGGCAGACGAGACACCTATGCGCATCGAGACGCCATTGGAAACGGCGGCTCGCATAAGAATTGAATTTGGCGTTTCGCTAAATGAAGCGGCACGCAAAAGTCTTCCCCATTTCGTATTCGACGAGATGTCTGGAGAAGATTGGCTTTCCCATCGCGATCTTGACTGACCTGGGGCAAAGGTGACGCGAATTGCCCGGGAACTTTTCGCCAGCCGATACATCCAATGGCGTATGGAGGTCGCCATGGCACAGATGAAGACAGACTCGGCAGGGATCGCCCGGTCGGACATGGCGTTGGTGGAACGCGCGCTGGTGCGGGATGCCGGCGCCTGCCGACTCATCATCAAGACCTACAATCAGAGGCTCTACCGGCTGGCACGCAGCATCGTCCGCAACGATAGCGAGGCGGAGGATGTGCTGCA
>JBQCEL010000247.1:0-22714 GCA_051960255.1 Rhizobiaceae bacterium | reverse complement strand
CTATGAAATACCGGATCAGGCCGGTATGGCGGCGCGGCTTCATGCCCATTGGCCCGCAAAATCAAATCGGCCAACCCACCATCGAGACATGAAACTTATCCCCGACATTCCCTACCAAAGCAATAATGTCTTGCAAAAAGATGCAGGAGATTTCGTTCTTAGCGCCGTCACGAAATGAAAGACCGCACCATGCTGCCCACCAGGAGGTTCCAGCCGTCGATCAACACGAAGAAAAGGATCTTGAAGGGAAGAGAGAGCACCGTCGGCGGCAGCATCATCATGCCCATCGACATGGTGATGGTTGCAACGACGAGATCGATGACGAGGAAGGGCAGCACGATCAGGAAGCCGATCTCGAAACCGCGCCTTATCTCCGAAATCATGAAGGCGGGAACGAGGATGCGCAAATCCACGCGGTCGCGCGACGGGATGGTCTCCCCGCGTTGGCGCGCGAGATCGGCGAACAGGTCGAAATCCTTCGGGCGGACATTCTTCAGCATGAACGTACGGAACGGGTCGGCAATCCGCTGCAAAGCCACCTGTTCGGTGATCTGGTGATTGATGAGCGGCTGAAGACCGTTGTTCCAGGCCTGGTCGAAAGTCGGCGTCATCACGTAGAAGGTCATGAACAGAGCGAGGCTCACCAGGACGATGTTGGCCGGCGTCGTCTGCAAACCCATGCCGGCGCGCAGCACCGAAAAAGCGATGATGAAGCGCGTGAAGCTCGTCACCATGATAAGGATGCCCGGCGCGAGCGAAAGCACGGTCAGCAGGCCAAAAAGCTGCATGATCGTCCCTGCATTGGTGCCGGCGGCCTGGCTGGCAATCGCGCCGAGGTCGATCTGCTGCGCGTTGACGGCCACCGGTGACAGCAAGACTGCCGCCACCGCGATGGGGAAAACGATTTTCTTCTTCATTCGAACAGAAGCGTCCTGATCAGGATTTTCTTCACATGGCCGCCGCTGCGCACGGACGCGCGTTCCTCCAGATCCTCACGCAGATGCTGGAACCCGCTCGGACCTTCGACCTCCGCCAGCTTGATGGTGCGCATATAGGCAAGGATGTCCTGGCTGATCGCCTGCGCCGTGGATTGATCCGCCGGACCGTCGAAGACGAGCGACATTTCGAGTCTTACCCAGACTTTGCTGGGCGCGGCCAGGTTGGTGATGATGGGATCAAGGGGGACGAGATTTTTCTCCCCGCCCTTCGGTGCAGCCTTTTGCTCCTCCTTCCCGCCCTTCGCCTTCGAGGGCTGGTCGGCCTTCTGGGCCGGAAGCGGCGATATCAAATAGCGGCCGCCGCCCCATCCCATCGCCAGTGCGACGAGGGTAAGCACCAGGAGCGCCGCGATCTGGATGATGAAGGAGGGGCCGCTTTTTGCCGGCGCTGCCTCTTCGACTGCGGACATGTTGGCCTTCCTCCCTTCTCAGAACGGCGAAACCCGGGTCCAGACCTGCTGGCCCCAGGCCGGCTGCTGCACTTCGCTTATGCGGCCGCGGCCACCATAGGAGATGCGCGCCTCGGCGATCCTGTCATAGGAGATCGTGTTGTCGCTGTTGATGTCGGTCGGCCTGACGATGCCGGCGATGGTGAGGACGCGCAGTTCGTCGTTGACGCGCACTTCCTGGGAACCGCGGATGATCAGATTACCGTTCGGCATCACCGATGTGACCACTGCAGCGACGGAGAGTTTGATGTCTTCGGACCGCGTCGTGTGGCCGTTGCCCGTGAAAGTGCTGTCGCCATTGGAACTCAGCTTGCCGTCGGCCGAGCCGCTTTGCTTGCCGATATTGAAGCTCCCCGAAAGACCAACGGTGTTCTGTCCGGAGCGCGTCAGGTCGTTCTCGTTCTTCAGCTTGGCCTGGTCATTGATGGAGATGAGCACGGTGAGGATGTCGCCTCGTTCGAAGGCGCGGGGATCGGTGAACAGCCGGCTTTGCCTGTCGTCCCAAAGCGAGAAGCGATGCACTGGGCCGGCCGGTTTGTCCGGAAAAGCGGCGCCGCGTTCGTCGCCGATGTGGTAATTGACCGGCGACAATTTCGGGGGAACCCCAAGATCGTTCGATGTGGTGCAGCCGGCAAGCAGCGCAAGGCTGCCGGCAAGCAGGAAGGGGCGTATCATGAAGGATCGACTTTCCGTGCCGCCGCCGCCATGATGGCGGTCAAGAGCGCCGCGTCCGTGGCGTTCATCTGGTTGAGGATTTGGCTTGCCTGGCGCGGTTTGAGCTTGAGAAGGATCGCTGCCGCCAGTTCCGGTTTGACGGCGGCGAGGCGCTCGGCGGCGCCATCGGGCTTCATTTTGGAGTAGATCTGCACCACGTCGCCTTCCGCCATGGCGGCGAAATCATTGCGGCGCTTCAGCCAATCTTCATATTCCGCCCGCTTGGCCTCGAGCTCCTTCATCCGCTTGTCGATATCCTGCCTGAGCGCCTTGAGCTGCTCGGCTTGTAGCGCATAGCGGCGATCGCGCGCCGCGTCGGCGATGTTGGAGCAGAAGCGCTGGATCTCGTCCGCCTTGCCGGAAGGAGGGGGCGTGCTTCCCGATTGCGCCAGCGCTCCGGGCATGCCGCAGAACAGCAAAGCCCCGGCGATGAGCCCGTGCAGGATGGCCTTCCCTGTCGTGTTCGCGGTGCGGAGCGGGCGGTCGGAGAGCATCACGATCCTACTGCACGATCAGGTCGGCCTGCAGGGCGCCGGCGGACTTGATGCCCTGCAGGATCGCGATGATGCCGTCGGGCTTCACGCCGATCCGGTTGAGGCCGGCAACGAGGGTCTGGAGATTCGGTCCGTCGATGACGGCGACACGACCGTTGGGACGCGTCGCCTCGATCGCGGTATTGGGTTCGACCGCGGTCACTCCTTTCGAGAATGGTTCAGGCTGCACCACGCGCGGCGCTTCCGTGACGCGCACGGTCAGTGTGCCATGGCTGATCGCGACGCGGGAGATGCGCACGTCCTGCCCGATGACGATCGTGCCGGTGCGCTCGTCCACCACGACGCGCGCGGGCGCCTCGGATTCGACGGCCAGATTTTCGATCTCGGCGACGAACCGGGCGGCGGCGACGTGGGCAGGCCGATCGACAATGACCGTGCGCGAATCCTGGGCGCTCGCCAGCCGCTTGCCGAAATGGCTCGACGTGAACGCATTGATCGAATCGGCAACATGTATAGCCGTGGAGAAGTCTGCGTTTAGAAGCTGGAACGTGAATCGGGTGGTGTTGCTGAAATTGTCACGCACTTGCCGCTCGACGATTGCGCCGTTCGGCACGCGGCCCGCTGTCGGAACGCCTTGAGTCAGAGTTTCGGCCTGCCCCTGTGCGGCGAAGCCGGAAACGGAAACGGCGCCCTGCGCCACCGCGTAGATCTCGCCGTTCGCCGCCCTGAGCGGCGTCATGACCAGCGTGCCGCCGGTGAGCGAGGTGGCGTCACCCATCGAGGAGACGCTGACGTCGATGCGCGAACCGGATTCGACGAAAGGCGGCAGATTGGCGGTGACGATGACCGCCGCAACATTCTTGGCGCGCGCCTGGGCGCCCTGCGTTGCGATGCCGAGATTCTCCAGCATTGCGCGCAGCGATTGCTGCGTGAACGGGGAGTTGCGCAGCCCGTCGCCCGTGCCTTGGAGCCCAATGACGAGGCCATAGCCGATCAACTGGTTGTCGCGCGCGCTCTGCAACTGGGTGATGTCCTTGATGCGCGATACCACGCCAGGGCTGCTGATCGTCAGGCCATTCAGCTCGTCCTCGGGCGCCGGCCCGCCCGCACGGCAGATGCCGGCGGTCATGACGAGCGCCAGCATAGCGGCGGCGATTCTTTTCATGTCGCGCCGACCCTTATCGTTCCGTCGGCCATGACGATGCCGCTGAAAACGGCGCCGGAATCGGTGTTGCGCACCTTGACCACGTCGCCTGCCGAGCCTGGTTCGAGCGGCACCGCGACCATGGTGATGGTAAGCGCGCCCTGGGTGTAGACGACGCGCGCCGGCTTCCCGGCTTCCACCAGAAAGGCGTCGCGGACGGAACCTTCGGGGATGAGGCGGCCCGGAAGGATCGTGCGCAACGCGATCTTGTTGACGATTTCGCCCGATGCGTGGACGAAGGGCGTCGGGCTCTGATAGCCGTCGCGCAGCTGGATTTCCCGCAGCGCGCCCGCGCTGACGGTCTGGCCGGGGTAGATGACGTGGTTTGCGACGACCGCCATCTCGCCGGCATTCGCTGCCGGCACGAGCACGGAAGCGAAAAGGACCGCCGCAAACGCCTTTGCAATGGTTGTGGTCAGCCGTTTGGTCATGGTCAGGTCTGCATATTTTTCGAGACGACGGATTCCATGTCGTCCGCAGCCTGGATGACCTTCGAGTTCATCTCGTAGGCGCGCTGTGCCGAGATCATCTCGGTGATTTCCTTCACCGGGTCGACATTGGAGCTTTCCAGATAGCCTTGCGAAAGCGTGCCGAAACCGGGATCGCCGGGAACGCCCACTGTCGGCTGGCCGGAGGCATCGGTTTCCTGGTAGAGATTGTCGCCGACGGGCCTGAGACCCGCCTCGTTGACGAAGGTCGCGATGGTCAGCTGGCCGACGCTCTGGAGCGTGGTTTGGCCCGACATCTGGGCGAAGACCTGGCCGGTCTTGTTGATGACGACGTCGACCGCACCCTGCGGGATGGTGATACTGGGAATGATGGGATTGCCGTCGATCGTCACCAATTGCCCGCTGGCATTGGTGTTCAAGGCGCCGTCGCGTGTATAATAGGTCTGGCCGTCCGGGCTCTGGACCTGGAAATAGCCGTGGCCGGTGAGCGCCAGGTCGAATTTGTTTCCAGTGCTGGCGAGATCGCCCTGCTGGTGCAGATAGCGGATGGCGGCGGTCTTGACGCCCAGCCCGATGCTGGCGCCCTCGGGGATGATGTTCTGGTTGGCCTGGTTGGGAACGCCGGGCAGCCTTTGCGTCTGGTAGAGCAGATCGGTGAATTCGGCCCGCGCCCGCTTGAAGCCGGTCGTGTTGATGTTGGCGATGTTGTTGGCGATGACCTCCAGATTGGTCTGCTGGGCGGTCATGCCGGTTGCGGCGATGGCGAGGGCCTTCATGCTCTACTCTCCTCAGATCGACATGCGGCTGATGTCGAGATAGGCGCTGACGATCTTGTCCCGGATTGCGACCGCCGTTTGCAGCGATTGCTGCGCGTCGAGCACCGCATCGACGACCTGGCGCGTGTCGCCCTTGCCCTGGAGAGCCTGGATCGACAATTGCTGCGCGTTGGTCAGGCTGTCCGCCGTCTTCGACACCGCATTGGTCAGCGCCTCTGTGAAGGATGTGGCGATATCGGTCGGATTCGCGCCTGAAGCCGCCAGGGCCAGCGGGTTCGTGGACGGGTCTGTCTGCCCGATATTGCTGATGATGTTCAGGGGAAGGATCATGAGCCGCTCCGCAGAAGATCGATTGTCATGGAAATCAGGTTGCGCGCCTGCTTGATCACTTGCAGGTCAGCTTCGTAGCTGCGATTGGCCTCACGCATGTCGGCCATTTCGACCAGCATGTTGACGTTCGGCATCTTGACATAGCCGTCTGCATCGGCTGCTTCGTTGCCGGGATCGAACTCGACCGGGAAGGCGCCCGGGTCCTTGCCGATGTTCGAGACCTTGACCATGGCGCCGCCGCTTGCCCGGTCGACTTCGGCGGTGAAGGTGATGGTCTTGCGGCGATAGGGATCGCTGCCGGGGACGCGGCCGGTCGATTGGGCGTTCGCCATGTTCTCGGAAACGACGCGCAGACGTTCCGACTGGGCGTCCAGGCCGGACGCCGCGACTTTCATGGCCGTGGACAAGGGATCCATGCGGCTATTCCTTCGTCGCCATGGACATCATGTTATGGAAGGCCTTGACGATCGCTGTGTTGATGTTGAATTGGCGCTGCACATCGGCTGACTTGACCAGTTCGGTCTGAAGCGAAACGGTGTTTCCCGATGGAAGGATGGCGGGATTTTCGTCGTCTTCGCGGAGCGACACGTCCTGAACGAGCGTGTTGTCGCCGCTCATGTGACCGGGTGCGGTCGTTTTCATGCTGACGTGCCGGTCGTCCAGCACCGCCTCGAAAGGCTCGACATCCCTGGCGACGTAGCCCGGCGTGTTGACGTTGGCGACGTTCCCGGCGATGACAGACTGCCGGACCGAGAGCCACCGCGCCTGCTGGGCCGCAAGGTTGAAAAGATTGACTGGCTGCATTCCGAATCCCTCGACGAATTGAGGGTAGGGCGCGAGTCTTGCGTGGACCTTGCGCCGGAAGTTGTTAGTAGTCACTCGTTCGCGAGATGGACGATCTTGTCGGCGCTGGTGACGAGCACCCATTTGCCATCCCGCTTCTCGATCGAGCGGACATGGCTGTCGTCCGGCAATGGTGACCCGATACGGACGATGAAGAAGCCGTCGGCGTCTTCGATCATCGCCTGTCCATTCGCCACCTGAACGAGGTTGAAACGCGCGGTCTTGTCGCCGGGAAAAGGCTGGTCCGCATCGGCCGCGGCTTTGGCGCCCTCCCGCGTTACCGTTCCTGTCGGAAAGGCGTCGAGTTCGCCGTCCTTACGGTCCGGCAGCTTCCAGATGGCGCCGATCCGCAATGGACCCTCACCCAGCCCCGGCGTTCCGGTCGGATGGCCGCTGAACTTGACGGAAGGAATCCCGAACTTGTCCTGATGCAGGAAGATATACCAGGGGAACAATGCACAAACCAGGCCGAGGCCGACGCCCATCGCCGCGATCAGCACGTCGCTGGTCAACCCGCGCCTTGGCTTAGGGGCATCCTTGCGATCGCGCCTTGGTGAAACCAACCGGCGAAGGTCCCATCGCTTCCGCCCGACGGCGGCGTCAGTCGGCTCTGGAGGCATCCTGCCTCTCCTTCCCTTTCAGGTGGCGTGCGAGGTCCGCGAACGGATCGCGTGACGGCTTGTCGTCCGGCGATTGCACGAGTGCGTCATAGATCAGCGGCACCTGCCTGACCGCCAGGTCGAGTTCGGGATCCGCGCCGGGTTGATAGGCGCCGAGCAGGCGGATATCCCGCGTCTCCTCGAATCGCGCGATCATCGCCTTCAGCCGCGAGACCAGAATTTTCTGGTCGTCGCTCCAGGCCTTGCCGGAAAGGCGCGATATCGACGAAAGCGGGTTGACGGGAGGGTAGCGCCCCTGTTCCGCGATAGCTCGATCGAGAACGATATGGCCGTCGAGAATGCCCCGCACGGAATCGGCAATCGGATCGTTGTGATCGTCGCCGTCCACGAGGACGGAAAGGATCGCCGTTATCGAGCCCGCCCCTTCGGGGCCAGGGCCGGCGCGCTCGAGCAGCTTCGGCAGGTCCGTGAACACGGAAGCGGGATAGCCGCGCGCAACGGGCGGTTCGCCCGTTCCCGAGGCGACTTCGCGCAACGCATGGGCAAAACGGGTGATGGAATCGAGGATCAGCAGCACGCGGTCGCCGCGCTGGCGGAAATGCTCCGCGACATGCATCGCCGTGCCCGGCGCCCGGCGGCGCATCATCGCGCTCTCGTCGCTCGTCGCAACCACGGCGACCGTCTTTCTCATCGCGTCGGGGCCGATCGTGTCTTCGAGAAACTCGCGGACTTCGCGGCCGCGTTCCCCGATCAGCCCGACCACGACTGTATCGAAAGCGTTTGACCCCGCCAGCATGGCGAGCAAAGTCGATTTCCCGACGCCCGAGCCGGCAAATACCCCCATTCTCTGTCCGAAACAGAGCGGCGTGAAGATATCGATGACGCGGACGCCCGTCAGAAACGAGGTTCCGACCCTTTGCCGCGCCAGCGCCGGCGGAGCGCCGAGCCGCGCGTCCGCCGCGTGCTCTGCCTGTAGCAGAGGTGGCCCCTTGTCGATCGCGCGGCCGAGCGCGTCGATGACGCGGCCCCGCCAGCTGGAATCAGGAATAAGGCGGAAAGGCCCGCAATTGATGACGGCGTCGCCGATACCGGCATCCGCCGCATCGCCGAAAGGGGCGACGACGATGTCGCGCGCGCCGATCTGGACGATCTCGCCGGATCGCGTTCCATGGCGCGCGCGCAATTCGACGATGTCGCCGAGACGCGCGGTCTCGGAAAAGCCGCGCACGCGGTAATGCGTCGGTGAGACCTCCGTGACCCGTCCGCCGCTTCGCACCAACGCGCCATCGGCGAAGGAACGGTAGCAGCGTTCGAGCCGCGACAAGACGTCCCGGCCTCCACCCCCTTGTGTAAGAGGCGGGCTTACCGGGGCGGCGGGCGCTTGGGCTCTCTCCATCGCGCTGTTACGAGGTTGCGCCGAGGGTCTTTATAGCATCCTCCATCGAGGATTCAGACTGCCGGACCAGAGAGGCGGTGCTGTCGAAGTTCCGCTGGAGCGCTATCAGCTTCGTCATCTCCTGGATGGCGTTGACGTTGGATTGCTCGACAAACCCTTGCAGCACGCCCACGTCGGAGCGGTCGACGACCGGTTGCGGCGGAGCGGAGGGGACGACTCCGGAATTGCCAAAGCGCTTTGCGCCCTCGCCCGGCGTGAAGTCGAACAGGCCTATCGCGCCCTGGAGATGGCCGTTCTGGGTTATGACGCCGTCCGCGCCCACCTGCGGCGCGCCGGCCGTCGGGTTCAGCTGGATGGCGGCGCCGCCCGCATCGAGAACCGGATAGCCCTCATGCGTTACCAGTTCCCCCGTTTTGAGCATGGTGAAGCGGCCGTCGCGGGTCATGATCTGGCCGGCCGGTGTGCTGATCGCGAACCAGGCGTTTCCCTTCACGGCAAAATCAAGCGGGCTGCCCGTGTGCACCAACTCGCCCTGCTTGTCGGAAAGGAAGTTGGTTCCGGTGGATGCGAAATCCACGGATTTCTGCCCCACCCCGGAAACGAGATCCTCGAATTTGACTTCGGTGGCGCGGAAACCGACCGTTCCGGCGTTTGCGATGTTGTCGGCGATGGTGTCGAGTCGCTTTTCGAGCGCCATCTGTGCCGAAAGCGTGACGTAAAGCCCTGTCTGCATGATCCAGGCTCTGCCTCAGGGCTTCATCGATTGCATGGCGAGCAGTAGGTCGGTCGACACGTTGAACTGGCTCGAACCGCCGAAAAGAAGGCTGGTCGACGACTGTCCCCCCGAACTCGCGGTGGGGTTCTGGAGGTCGTACATCGCCGTGAAGCGGCCGATGAAAGTCTCGAGCTTCTTTGGATCCTGGAAATCCGCGATGTCGAATTTCGACTGCAGGATCTTGACCTGCTGGTCGATATCCATCAGGCCCATAGTGTCGTCGAAGCCAAGCGCGGTGCGCACCACCTTCGAGAGCGCATCGTCGGCGAGGATGCCGTAGTAAGAGGTCACGCTCGGCGCGGTGCGCTCGAAATAGAGCGCGAGCTGGACGCCCGTGTCGCTCTGACCGGCATCTTCCTCGAGAGTCTGACGGACATACATATTGACCGTATCCTGCCGCGCCGCCTGCGACTGGGTCACGGTGGCAGGATCGGTTGCGCCGGAAAAATTGAAGGCTTTCGCAATTTCCTGGTAGCGCGAATCGGCCAGCTTGTTGGCGAAGCTGTTCGAATCGGTGAGATCGCTCGTCAGAACTTTCTTCATGAAAGCCTTGGCATAGGTCATATCCTCGAGACCGTACGCTTTCATCGCATAACTGAAGAGCTGCGTGTTGTTGATGAAATCGTCCACCGATTTCACGTTGCCGATATTGGCGAGGTAATATTGCGTCGCGCGCTTCACGTCGGGTTGATCCTCGACCATCTGCGTCTGGCGATCGATATTGCTGACGATCTGCTGATAGCTGGAATAGGTATTGACCGCGCCTGTCATGGTTCCGCCCATGGTGAAATCTGACGGGAGCCTAGAGGGCGTTGCTTGTGCGAAGCTGATGGGTTTCGTTCAAGCCTCACGCAAGGCAGGGACTGTATTCCCTTGTCGCACTACAGAAGGAAGGTGCGTCTTGGGTATACTTATCGGAATCGTCGTTACCCTCGGCTGCGTGCTGGGTGGCTTCATGGCTATGGGCGGCCATGTCGGCGTGCTGGTCCAGCCATGGGAATTCGTCATCATCACAGGCGCAGCGCTCGGCACCTTCCTGGTCGCCAATCCGCTTTCGACCGTAAAGGACACAGGCAAGGCTTTCATGGAAGCCTTCGCGCAAGCCGTGCCCAAGGAAAAAGATTATCTCGAAACACTCGGGGTGCTGCATTCCCTCATGCGGGAATTGAAGACGAAATCGCGCAACGAGGTCGAGGCGCATATCGACAATCCGACCGAATCGGTAATTTTCCAAGCATATCCGCTCATTCTCAAGAACCACGATCTCACGAATTTCATCTGCGATTATTGCCGCCTCATCATCATCGGCAATGCACGTCCTTTCGAGATCGAGGCGCTGATGGACGAGGAAATCCACACGATCCGCCACGACAAGCTCAAATCCTTTCACGCGCTCACGGCGGTTTCCGACGCCCTGCCGGCGCTCGGCATCTGTTCGGCCGTCCTCGGCGTCATCAAGGCGATGGGCGCGCTCGACCAGTCGCCCGAAATTCTCGGCGAGTTGATCGGGTCGGCGCTTGTGGGCACTTTCGCCGGTATTTTCCTCTCCTATGCGGTCGTCGGTCCGATCGCCGCCAAGGTGAAGATCGTGCGCGACAAGAGAAACAGGCTCTACATCCTCGTGAAGCAGACGCTGCTTGCCTACATGAACGGCTCGCTGCCGCAGGTGGCGCTCGAATTCGGTCGCAAAACGATCTCTTCCCATGACCGTCCCTCGATCGACGCGGTCGAGCAGAGCACGCTGAACATCGGCGGCGACCAGGTGAAAAAGGCGGCCTGAGCGATGCTGTCGAAGGGCTGGAGCCACGTTCAGTCATGACCGGTTCCGCGGAAGAGGGCGCTTTCATCGTCGAGAAGCTCGTCGGTGCGACTGGCGAGCCGGCGCGCGTCAAGGGCGCCGGCCGTATGCTGGCGGAACGCGCCATTGCCGATATCGTGAAGAACCTCAACGACACGCTGGCCTCACCCGTCGATGTCGCGCTGAAGAGCGTTGATCTGGCGCGAATCGCTGACATCCGTCCGCCAGCGGGCGGGTACCAGGCTTTGGCGATCGCGGCTGCAGCAGCGTCGGCCGATGCGCTCCTCATGCTGCTCGACGCAGACGCCATCGCGCTTGTTCTAGGCGCCCTGTTCGGAGCCGATCCCGAGATGCCCTTCATTCCGATCGAGCGCGAGCTGTCGCCGACGGAATTGGAGATCGCGGATATGACGTTCCGCGCTTTCGCGCTGGCGATAAATGGTCCGGGCCAGAGATCCTTTGATATCCGGTTGCCGCTTCGCCCGGCTATTACCGGCGACGATTTGCAGAAACAGGCGCTTCGCGACGGGCCTGCGGTGAGGATCGTCTTTGTCATCTCGAACGAATCGGGAAGCGGCACGCTCGAGTTGTACATGCCGCAGCGCGTTCTCCTGAAGCATCGCGCGGGTCCGGGCAATCCGGCGGAAAAAGTCAGTTCCGACCAATGGAGCGCCCGTTTCAACCAGGAGATCAAGCGGTCGTCGGTCAAGCTCGACGCCATCATCCCGCTCGACCAGATGACGCTGGGCGCCATCGCCTCCCTCCAGCCCGGACAGATCATAGTTTTGCCGGAGAATGCGCCGGGCGACACGCGCCTATGCGCGCGCGACAAGACGCTTTTCGTCTGCGAATTCGGCAAGCTTGGGCAAAACTACACGGTCCGGGTGAAGCGGGCATATGACGAAAATAGGGAAATCATCGAGGGTTTGCTGCCCGGCTAGGGTCTGACCCCAATACACCGCGCAAGCGATGGAGATAGTCCATGACCAAGAAAACAGCGCCCGAACCGTCGGTCGAGCCGCAGGAGCAGGAACTCAACCAGGCCATCGAGCAATTGCGCGGCGCGTTGAGAGAAGGCGCCGCCACGGAGCTTTTGGGAAGCAGTCCTGTCATCATGAATATTCCTGTCGAAGTGCAGGTCGTTCTCGGCAGCGCCGACATGCCGGTCTCCGACCTGATGGCGCTTGGTAAGGGCTCTGTGGTGTCGCTCAACAGACGCATCGGCGAACAGGTCGATGTCACGGTCAACGGGCGCAGGATCGCGCGCGGCGAGATCACCGTGCTTGAAAACGACCCTTCCCGATTCGGCGTCAAGCTGGTGGAAATCATCACCGAAAAGGCGCGCTGAGCTCCGTTCCTCCTTTCTCCGGCGGGAAGCTTCTTCCATGACCCAGATGCTGAACCTCACCAAGACGCAGAAGGCGGCGGCCATCCTGGTCGCGATGGGAAAGCCGGCCGCCGGAAAGCTGCTCAAATTCTTCAAACAGGACGAGTTGAAGGCGCTGATCGAGGGCGCTCGGATGCTGACCACTATTCCGCAGGACGAGCTTGAACGCATCGTGGCGGAATTCGAGTCGGAGTTCACGGAAGGAGCGGGCCTGCTCGATTCCGCCGACAAGATGGACACCATTCTCAATGAGTCCTTCTCGCCGGAGGAAGTGAGCGTCATCAAGGGCGAGACCGCCGCGCCGAAAACCGACGGTGTGCAGCCGTCGGTGTGGTCGTCGGTGGAGGCGCTGGAGCCGGCGCGCCTCGGCGAGTTCCTCAGCGGCGAGCATCCGCAGACCGTCGCTCTCGTTCTTTGCAACATCAAGCCGCAAAGCGCCGCCAATGTGCTCATAACGCTCGCCAAGCCCTTCCGCGGAGAGGTGATCAAGCGCATGCTCTCCATGACCAATGTGCCTGAGCGCGCCAGGCGCATCGTCGAGGACCAGATCAGGAACAGGGTACTGTCGGACACATCAAGCCGGGACACCTCAGCCGGCCAGGTGCGGGTGGCGAGCGTCCTTAACGAACTCGAAAAGGATCAACTCGACGAGATCATCGGCGACATGCGTTCCGTGGGCACGCGGGACGTCGAGGCGGTCCAGGCGCGGCTTTTCAGCTTCGAGGACATCGTCAAGCTCAGCCAGAAGGCACGGGTCACGCTCTTCGACGGGCTTGCGTCGGACATCGTCACGCTGTCGCTGCGCCGTTGCGAAGGCGAACTGCGCGAGGCCGTCCTGTCGGCAATCGGACCCCGCGCCCGCCGCATGATCGAATCCGAACTGTCGATGGAGGCCTCGGGAATTCCGCCGGCCGACATCGCCCGCGCGCGCAAGACCGTCGCCTCGACGGCCTTACGCCTGGCCGGCGAAGGGCTCCTGGAGCTGCATGAGGCACCGTCCGTCCAGGAAGCCGCCTGAGATTTCCCTTGAGGCATCGGTCCTGCTCCCATGGCTGATTCAGAAGACAAGGAAAGCAAAACCGAGAACCCGACGGAAAAGAAGCTTCGCGACGCCATCGAGAAGGGAAATCTTCCTTTTTCACGTGAGGCGCCGATCTTCGCGTCCTTTCTCGCCTTGCTGGTGTTCGCGCTCTTCTTCGCCGACAAGAGTGCTGTCGACCTGGCGAAATTCCTGTCCAACTTCCTCGACCGGCCAGAAGAGTTCCAACTCGGAACCGCTCAGGACGTCGTGGCGCTTTATCGCGCCGTGCTCATCGAGGTCGTCAAGCTCGTCGGCGTCGTCATGGTGCTCCTCATGGCCGGCGGCATCGCCGCCTCGGTCCTGCAGAACGTGCCCCGCTTCGTGCTCGACAGGATCGCTCCGAAAATGTCCCGCATTTCGCCGAAGGAAGGGTGGCAAAGACTGTTCGGCGTAAAAGGCTTCGTGGAGTTCCTGAAATCCATCGGCAAGGTCGGCTTCGGCATCGCCTGCCTGATGTTTGCGCTTTCCGGCGTCAGGGAGCGGCTGCTTTCCGGCATGCTGATGGAGCCGGCCGCGTTCGGAACAATGATCCGGTCGATCACGATCCACATCCTGATGGCGATCACCTTCGCGGTCGCCTTGATCGCGGCCGCCGACCTGTTCTGGTCGCGTTTCAGCTGGTTCCGCGACCTGCGAATGAGCAAGCAGGAGATCAAGGACGAGTTCAAGCAGACGGACGGCGATCCCATCATCAAGATGCGGCTGCGTTCCCTTGCCCGCGACCGCGCCAGGCGCCGCATGATGCAGGCGGTGCCGAAGGCGACGCTGGTGATCGCCAATCCCACCCATTACGCGATCGCGCTCAGCTATGTCCGGGAACAGAACGCGGCGCCTGTCGTCATCGCCAAGGGGCAGGACCTGCTGGCGCTCCGCATCAGGGAGATCGCCGAGGAGCATGGAGTACCCGTATTCGAAGACGTCGCGCTCGCCCGCTCCATGTACAAGCAAGTCTCGATTGGTAGCATGATACCGTCGCAATTCTACCAGGCGGTGGCCGAACTTGTACGTGTCGTCTATTCGAAAAGTCCGCCGCGGACAGTTGGAAACCAGGCTCTGGCGAATGGCTGAGTTCGACGCCTTACACCGTCCGGTTCCCTCACGGAGGAAGGCCATGCCCAGAATATCCGGCGTCTAACTCCTTCGAACGTCGTTCCGCGTGGGGTGAACCGCACCCCAGCCGCGCCAAACATCGCTAACCGTCCTCACAGCTTCGAGTGTGCAATGATCCGCCAAGACCATGTTGAGCCGCGAGAAATAATCGTCGCCGAAGCGATCCGGAACGTCGTCAACGAGTTGAGGATGGTGGATCTCGCCGATTATGTGGCGTTCCTCAGGATGGGGCGGATCGGCAATATCTCCGATATTGTGGACTCGGCGGCGGAACTCTATTTCATGCCCGGCACATTGCGGCTCGGCCATGGCGGAGAGGCGCATGTCTGCTGGTCCACGCCGCCGCGGATCGAGCTCGACCTCGAGCTGAGGCCGCGCGGCGCGACGGTTTACTTTACCCTGGCGCTTTGCGACGAGGATGCAGCGGTCGAGGTGAACTATGTCGCTTTCGACGACCCTGCGAACGATCCGCTCGAGAACACGAACTTTCTCAAGGCCGCGATCAGGGAAGCCGCGATCCTGCCTTCCGCAGTGAGCTGAATTCCGGGAAAGAGCAGTTCGGCCAGGTTCGGGATAAAAGGTAGCGGATCACGGATCGGCGGCAGCTGGTCTGATCGTGAAAGCCTCACTGCTAGTCGATCAGGCCCAGGCGAAGCGCCTTCGCGACAGCATGCATGCGACTGGTGGCATTGAGCTTTTCAACGATCCGCCCGATGTGCTGGTTGGTGGTGTGCACGGAGAGGCCGAGCATGGCCGCGATCTCTTCGCTCGTGTGGCCGTTTGCCGTGAGGGAGAGGCATTCCCGCTCTCTCTTGGAGACGGAGACGGCGTGTTCGGAGGCGAGGTTGCGCGCCGCGGCGCTGACCTCGAAAAGCGAAAAGCACCGGGCGTGAACAAGCGCGAGCGAGCGATCGTCGAGTTCGATGTCGCTGCCGGTGAACAGAACCAGCGCGCCATGCCCTCTCTCGTCGTAGACCGGAAAGGCGATGCCCTGAAGGCCCGGAATGGGCGGCATGATCTGGTCGGCCCAGCGCAGCTTGCGAAGGTTCGACGTGGCGAGGCCGTTCCACCAGAACGGCTTCGTGGAGGTCCTCACGCGATCGGCCATTTCCCCGTTTCCCGCCATCGAGACGATCCGCGACAGGATCGAAACTGCGGGATAGGCGGAATCGAGCATCGTGACGAGACGCGATCTCCTTGCTGCGTGCAGGATCGTGAAGATGCCGAATTCGGAAGCGGATATTTCCGCGGCGACGGTGGCGCAAGAGGCGGCGATTTCCGCCAGCGGGCCGTCGGGCAGGGCGGCCACGTCCGGCTGGCTTTCGGGCGTGGGAAGCATGAGTTCGGCAATGGGTTTCACAGGAGACCGTTCCGCACGGCTATGGCGATCGCCTTGGCGCGATTGGGCGCGGCGAGCTTGCGGATCGCCTGCTGCATGTAGCCGTTCACCGTATTGTTCGACACGTCGAGGATGAGGGCGGTTTCATCGGTCGTCTTTCCTTCCGCCGCCCAGAACAGGCATTCGCGCTCCCTTTCGGAGAGAGGATTGGGGATATCCGGCGCCGGCGACGATGCGGCCATTTCCGACAGCATGTAGCAACAGTTGATCTGCGCGGCCATTACGGCTTCGGCCTGCATCTTGCCCGCGACGTGCGCGGAAAGCACCGCGAAATAGCGTTGTCTTCCAGCATTGAGGCGCAGGCAATAAAGTTCGTCATCGCCAAGATGGGCGAGGCGGAGCATCTCCTCCTCCGACAAGATGGCGGAAAGCTGCGCGTATGAACGCAGTGCGAGCGGTTTCGGCGCCTGCCCGGCAGAGGTGACGACGAGCGGGCCGCTCAACAGGCGGCCAACGAGATCGAGCCCGATAATCTCGATCGTGTCATAGACCCAGTTCGAGGCCACAACCTGAGTCGGCTTTCCAGCGGCATTGTCGGAAATATCGAGAATCATGTAATGGTCGGCTGCCGTATCGAGGCAGAGTTGGACGAGCGCCAGCGTGAAGTCGCTTCGCGAGCTGATCGGCGCTTGCAATATCTCCCGCGCGGGAGATGGCGCGAAAATGGTCATGTTTCATGCAGCCGCCACCGTTGCCTGACCTATCCCTTCCGGCTTGCGGATGCGGAATCGATCATGCTTCACGGCAGCGGGACTGTCCCCGCCGTCGATCCAGGAAAAAGACACGTTTTACGCTGAACGCCCCCAACCACACCCGCCTTTCGGCGGGCGCTCCGGCGCTTGGAAGGCCGCGCGCCGAATCACCTATTAGTCATAGGAATCAGCGGACTCGCGGTCAACAAAAACTAACAGGGTGATGAAAAGCGTTACCAGGTGAGTCCGAAATGCATCAGTCGCCGGCAGCTCACTTGAGGAGCCAGCGGAAAGAGCGCCGCAGCTCCTCCGCGCCGTTTTTGTCGTACCAGCGGCCATGCGCGATGATGATGGCTTTCGGGCTCCATCCGATCATCGTCTCGATCGCATGGCGCAGGATCTTGCGGTCATAGGTGAGGCGCATATCCCGTGGCATCTGCCCCCGCGCGCCGCCAAGCCTGGTCAGCACGCGTGTGAAAAGCGATTTCAGCCTGGCGGGCTCGAAATTCTCTATGAAGTCGGTGAGCACGAGCGTTCGGCTCGGCCGGTGGAAGAAAGTGATCTCGGTCATGTAGCTGCCGGGAACGGGCAGGGTGGCGATTTCTTCGTCCCAGGGATAGCCGCTCTCGCGCTCCAGCACGACCCCATCGAAATCGATGCGGTTGCCGGCCTGTTCCTTGATACGGGGCGCCATATAGACCTTCGCGCCAGGGAAAGCCTGATGCCATTGCGGCAGCCACCAATAATGCAGGCGATTGGGGCCGATCAGATGGGCCGGCTGGCCGAGATCGCCGATTTCCGCCTTGAGCGCCGGGGCGAGGCGCGTCGGAGAATGAATGAAGAGCCTGCCATTCCGCAGGCGGATGATGGTCATGCGCGTCGGGAAATGCATCTTCGCGCCGGGAAGGCCGAAGCGGATGGTCGGTCCGTCGACGATCCAGACATTCTCCGTGACCGGCTTCAGCGTATCGAGAGGCGGATAGGTCCCCTGGCCGGCGTCACTCATCCCTTTCCCTTTCGTTCTGGAACTTGTGCGTGCTCATCAGGTTCGGGGTTCTTGTTGGGAGGCGATCATTCAACAGCCCGAAAGGAACGACCATGAGGACATACATCCTAGCCGCAGCCTTTGCCAGCGCCGCCATGATCGGGACGGCGCAAGCCCAACCGCCCATGACCGCCCAGAAGTTCGTCAACGAGGCAGCCATCGGCGGCATGTTCGAGGTAAAGTCGAGCGAAGTGGCGCTGCAAAAGGGCAAGAAAACCGACGTCAAGAACTTTGCCCATATGATGATCCACGACCATGGCGCGGCAAACAAGAAGCTCGCGGCCATCGCCGCCCGTCAGCATCTATCCGTTCCCGGCGATCTCGATACCAAGCATCAGGGCGACCTCGACACGCTCAGGAAGACCAAAGGAGCTTTCGATCCCGCCTATATCCAGATGCAGCAAAAGGCGCATGATGAAGCAATCATGCTCTTTTCCGACTATGTCCAGGACGGCAAGGACAAGGCGCTGAAGAACTTCGCGAAGGAAACGCTGCCAACGCTCAAGATGCACAAGCAGAAAATTTCCAGTATCGCCAAGAAGGACGGGGTGGACTGAGCGGTTTCGTTTTCAGTCCGGGAAGCGGGCGCGGTAGGCGGGAAGCACCTCCGGATTCCGGAGATTGATCGGCAATTCGCCCGAGAGGACACGGATCGCCTCGGCTGCTGCTCCTGTTCCCATCCGTTCCATGCTTTCCTCCGCTATGCCTGCCATGTGCGGAGTGAGGATGACGTTATCGAAGCCGAAATAGGGGTGGTCGCGCGGAAGAGGCTGGGTGGCGAAGACGTCGAGAGCGGCTCCGCCGATCCGGTTCTCGCGGAGCGCCGCCAGAAGCGCATCATCGTCGATGATGGCGCCGCGCGCGCCGTTGACGATGACCGCGGTCGGTTTCATCCTCGCTATGCGCGCCGCATCGATCATGCCGCGCGTCTCCAGCGTCAGCGGACAGCAGATGGCGATGATATCGGCTTCGGCCATGAGATCATCGAGTTCCTGGAATGCTACGCCCGGCGGCACGCTTTCGACCCTGCGGCTGTTCGCAATGACCTTCAGCCCGAAACCGCCGCTGGCGATCGCCGCGACATGACGGCCGATATCGCCCATTCCGACAATGCCAATGGTCTTGCCGGCAAGTTCATTGCCGAGCACGGTGTGCTCGCGCGCCTTCAGCCAACCATGCTCGCGCAAATCCCGGTCAATGACGCGGAAGCGGCGCAAGAGCGCCATCGCGGCGAAGAAGACATATTCCGCGACCGTGCGCGCGTTGACGCCCGGCACATTGGCCACAAGAACGCCCGCCTTCGCGGCCGCGTCCATCGGCACCATGTCCAGTCCCGCGCCGTGGCGGATCGCGGCGCGCAGGCCGGGCGCGTTCTCGAAGATTTCCGGCGGCACGGGCACGCGGATGATGAGGGCGTCCGCATCGCGCGATTCCGCGACGAAGACCGTGGGATCGAGCCTGGACGCAACCCGAAGTTCCGCTATGCCCTCGAGCATCGCAGCCGCGCGCGGATGGAGCGGGTGTGTGGAATAGACGACCGGAAGGCCTGGAGTTTGGTTCTTTGTCATGGCGGTCCTGCGTGGCGGAGAATCCGCGCGGGCGCATCCTTAGCGGCAGCGGTCGTTCACCTGCAAGCGGCATTCAGCGGGTGCTTGTTGTCTTGCTCGGCTACGACCTAGGCATTGCACTTCGACAGGTTCGGATGGAAACTGCAGTCGTCTCAATCACGCGGGGTAACGGGAATGACGTTCGTTCCGAGCTATGAGAACCGCCGGTCCGCAATGACCGATCAGGGGCTTTGGCGCGACAAGAGCCTTCTCGACCATCTCGACCGTGTGCTTGAGATATCCCCCGACAAGGAAGCGCTCGTTGTCTACAGGACGGATGCCGCGCCGGAAAGGCGCATGACCTACCGGGAGATCGACGCTCTCGCGACGCGGCTGGCGGCCGGCCTCAAGGCGCATGGCGTCGGCCGTGGCGATGTCGTTTCCTTCCAGTTGCCGAACTGGTGGGAATTCTTCGTCCTCCATGTCGCCTGTCTCAAGATCGGCGCCGTCAGCAATCCGCTGATGGTGATCTTCCGCGAGCGCGAGCTGCGTTTCATGCTTCGGCTCGCGGCAAGCCGGATCTTCATCGTCCCTAAAACCTTCCGCGGTTTCGACTACGCCGCCATGGCGAAAGGATTGAAGGACGAATTGCATGAATTGCAGCATGTCTTCGTCGTCGATGGCGAAGGCCCCGAAGCCTTCACCGCTCTCGTCGAAAGCGGCGGCAATGATGCGCCTTCGCGCGAGGAACGCGCCGCTCCGGACGATGTCATCCAGCTTCTCTATACGAGCGGCACGACCGGGGAGCCGAAGGGCGTCACGCATTCCTCAAACACAATGCTCGCCAATCTCGAACCTTTCGCGGAACGCCTCGGCCTGAGGGGGGAGGACGTCATCCATATGCCCTCGCCGATGGGGCATCAACTCGGCTTCATGTACGGTCTTGTTCTGCCGGTAATGCTGGGCGCCAAAGCCGTGTTGCAGGACATCTTCGACCCAAAGGTGATGGCAAGGCAGATCGCCGACGAAAAAGCCACATTCACCATGGGGGCGACCCCGTTCCTGAGCGGTTTTGTCGATCATGTCGCCGAAAGCGGCAGTGGAACGCCAAGCCTCCGCGTCTTTGTCTCGGCCGGCGCGCCCATTCCGCGCGCGCTGGTCACGAAGGCGCGCGAGACGCTTGGAGCGGCGATCATTTCAGGTTGGGGCATGTCGGAGAACGGCGCCGTCACCACGACAAGGCTGGATGATCCGGAGGAACTGACCACCAATACGGATGGCTGCGCGTTACCGGGCATGGAAGTGAAGGTCGTGAACCAGAACGGAAAGACCGTTTCGCCCGGCGAGGAGGGTCGGCTGATGGTGCGCGGCTGTTCCAATTTTGTGGGCTATCACAAGCGGCCTGAACTCGGGAAATATGACGAGGAAGGCTGGTTCGACACCGGCGACATCGCCAGAATGGACGCGAACGGCTACATCCGGATCTGCGGCCGCGCCAAGGACATCATCATGCGCGGCGGCGAGAACATCCCCGTCGTCGAGGTCGAGGGACTGCTCTACAAGCACCCCGCCATCTCGGGCGTGGCGATCGTCGGCTATCCGGACAGGAGGCTTGGAGAACGGGCCTGCGCGTTCGTCACATTGCATGCCGGGGCGTCGCTGACATTCGAGGAAATGACGGATTTCCTCAAGGCGCAGAAGATGGCGATCCAGTATATTCCCGAGCGGCTGGAGATCGTGACGGAACTCCCAAGGACGCCGAGCGGCAAGATTCAGAAATTCAAGCTGCGGGACACCATCGCGAAAGCTACTGCTTGACGTTGCGGACACTGTAAGGCAATCGCGCGGCTCTCGCGATATCGGGACTCGCCGCGCGCGGCTTGTTGATGATCGCGCTTGCCGGCCCGGAGATTGGATCAATGACGAAGATGCTGGCCAGCGTGGCGGATGCCCGGGAGGCGGCGGTAGCGGCCGAAGCCGGCGCCGATATTCTCGATTTCGACCTCGCCGGATTGCCTGAAGGCGAGGGGCTTTCGACGGACGAAATCCGGCGGCTTTCACCAAATGAAAATGATCGGCGCGCCGTCTGGCTGACTCTCGGCGATTGGCCTGGCGAGGAGGGCGCGCTGGCGTCGAGGCTCCACGCCGCGGCATCGATCGGCGTCGATGGGGTCAGGGTAGCAGCGCCACCAGCCGATACAGGGAGGCAGGCGGTCCGGGCGGAATTGGCCGGTGTGCCGGTGCCTGTCATCGCGGTTCTCCACGCAGAGAACGACCCCGACCCGGTCATCTTGCATGCGCTTTTCGATCAGGGTTTTTCCGGTGTCTTTCTCGACGTGTCGGAAAAGTCACGTGGCCGGCTGCTCGACCATCTCCCTCCCGAAAAGCTTGCGGAGTTCGTGACCCGCTGCCGCGCGCTCGGGCTGAGGATCGGTCTCGCCGGGTCGCTTGAGGCGCCCGACGTGCCGAGGCTGCTCTCGCTCGGTCCCGATATTCTGGGATTTCGCTCCGCGCTCTTCGATGCTGGTGCGCATCAGGCGGCGATCAGCGCTGAGGCGGTCCGCGCCATCCGTGCACTGATCCCTGTCGGCGCCCCATCCTTCGACAGTGGCGAAAGCGATACCGGGAAGGGGCGTCCCCCGCTGACGGACAAGATATTCGTCCGTGATTTCGTCATGCCGGTGGAGATCGGCGCCTATCGCCACGAGCACGGCCAGGCGCAAAAGGTGCGGTTCGACGTGATCGCCTTTGTCGAAAGGATGCCCGGCGTGCCGCGCGAAATGCGGGATATCGTCTCCTATGACCTCATTCTCGACGGCATTCGCACGATCGTCGCCGGCGGTCACGTGACGCTTGCCGAAACGCTGGCGGAGGAAGTGGCGGCGCTTGTCCTCAGGCATCCACGCGTCGTCCGTGTCGCGGTTCGGGTGCAGAAGCTGGAACTCGGTCCAACTGGCGTCGGCGTCGAGATCGAGCGGGAGAAGGCCGACTATCCGGTCACTTGAGCTGATCTATATCAGCGTGTGGCTTTGTTTCCGAAGGAGGACGCTTTCATGAGCGAAGGACAGAAGGGCCGCGTTTTCAGCGATATGGAAATCGCGGAAAGGCTGGCGCGCGAACTGCCGTCCTGGACCTATGAGAATGGAACGATCAAGCGGCGCTACGGCACCCATAGCTGGAAGGGTACGCTGATGGTCGTCAACACGGTCGGTCATCTTGCGGAGGCGGCTTGGCACCACCCCGACATCGCCGCGTCCTATAGCTGGGTCGAGGTCAGGCTGTCCACGCATGACGCTGGCGGCATCACCGACAAGGATTTCGAACTGGCGCGGAAGATCGAGGATGTCGTGCTCTGGCAACCCGGCCGGGAAGGCGGGGCGCTCCAAGGGACGCCCGACGACAAGCGCTTCGCCTATGTCAAATATGAGTAATGCGTGAGGTGGCGATGCTGAGACGTAAATTGCTGGTGATTGGCATCGGGGCAGGCAATCCCGAGCATATGACTATCGAGGCGATCGAAGCGATGACCCGCGCGGCGGTCTTCTTCATCCCCGAAAAGGGGGAGGAAAAGACCGAACTGGCGTCGCTCAGGCGCACGATCGTGGAA
>JBQCEL010000246.1:0-7747 GCA_051960255.1 Rhizobiaceae bacterium | reverse complement strand
TCGCCCATAAGGCCTCCGGAGTCGCACGCATCCAGCCGCAGTCGCGGCAAGTTCGTGCCCCTCTGTCGGAAGCCTGAGAGACTCGCGCGACCGGAACCCTGTCGGCTGCGCTTACACCTTCGGCGCGGGGTTACCCCCGACTTTCCAGAGTGTCCTTTTCCCGTTCACGGTTCTTTTGCCTGAGAGATTTCGGGCGATTTCCCCTTCGGCGGCCGGAGGACCGGCTCTCTCCCGCAAACAGGTGGAGCGTACTGCTCCTGACGAGTCGGTATGTATAGCAGTCGCAACACTTTGTCACCTGCGAACGGATATGTCGCAATCTGCATGCACGCATTCGTGTTACGGGTCGGTCAGGCTCCGTCACGGCCTTGCCGCGCCTGCCATTCTGGGCGGCTCAGCCTATAGAGGACATGGCGCTTCAGATGCGGATGCGTATCGGGGACGCCGGGATGGTCGAAATCGCCGGCCGGATCGCGGCGCATGCCGATCCGTTTCATCACCGCCGTCGAGCGCTCATTGTTCCAGACCGCGAAGGAAACGATCTCGTCGAGATCGAGATCGCGGAAGCCATAAGCAAGGAGCGAGTCGGCCGCTTCCGTCACATAGCCCTTGCCCCAATATTCCGGCGCCAGTCGCCAGCCGATCTCGACCGTATCGGGCGTGGGCGTTGGCACGACGCTCTGCCTATTGAGGCCTGCGAACCCCATGCAGGCGCCCGTTTCGCGATTTTCGAGCGCGGTGAAGCCGAAGCCATTCTCCTCGATGGAGAGGCGCAGCTTGTCGAGAAAAGCGTCCGATTCCGCCCGCGTGCGCCGGAACGGGAAGAAGGCCATCACCTGTTCGTCCGAATTGATGCGGAAGAAAAGGTCGCGGTCGCGATCTTCCCAGTTGCGGATGAGAAGGCGCCGCGTCCTTATCGGCGTCATGTGGCGAACTCGGATCGGCGGTAGCCTTGTATGTAAAGAAGAGCCGTCAGGTCGCCATGATCGATGCGCATCGGCGCTTCCGCGGCGACCATGGGCTTGGCATGGAGCGCGACGCCGGTTCCCGCCAGCTTGATCATGTCGAGATCGTTGGCGCCGTCGCCGACGGCGATCGCGTCGGCGATCGAGAGGCCGAGACGCGCGGTGATCGATGTCAGCGCATCCGCCTTGGCCTGTCGTCCGAGGATGGGCTCGGCGACCGCGCCGGTCAGTCTGCCATTCTCCTCGAGCAGCCGGTTGGCGCTGTTTTCATCGAAGCCGAGCATGGCCGCGATGCGTTCGGTAAAGACCGTGAAGCCGCCCGATACCAGCGCCGTCCTGGCGCCGTTCTTCTTCATCGTGGCCACGAGTTCGCGGCTCCCGGAAGCGAGCGTAATACGCTCCCGGATCACATCCTCGATCGTCGATACAGGGAGGTCTTTCAGCAGGCGCACGCGCTCGCGCAGCGCCGGCTCGAAGGCGATCTCGCCATTCATGGCGCGCGCGGTGATGGCCGCGACCTCCGGCTTGACGCCGATCGCGTCGGCGAGTTCGTCGATGCATTCCTGGCCGATCATGGTGGAATCCATATCCGCGATCAGCAGCTTCTTGCGGCGGTGAGCGCTCTCCTGCACCACGATATCGATCGGATCGGAGGCAAGCAGGCGGCGCAGTTCGATCTCCGTTTCGCGTGCGTCGGCGCCGTCCGGCAGAAGAAGGTCGCAAGCCGTTTCCTCAGCCAGCCATTCCTCCACCCTTGCCCTGACTGTATGCGTGGCCATAGTGACGCGCGAGGGCGGAAGTTGCCCAGGCCGGGCGATGAGAGTCACAATGAGAGACATTGATGAAGACAGCCGAGGTTGGCGTTGATCAAGAATGCGATCCTGATAGCGGGGCCGACCGCGAGCGGCAAGTCGGCGCTGGCGCTCGATTGGGTGCGGCGCGATTGCGGCGTGATTATCAATGCCGATTCCATGCAGGTCTATTCGGTGCTGCGCGTGCTCACCGCGCGCCCCGGAGCGGAGGAATTGGCCGCTGCGTCTCACCTTCTCTACGGTCATGTCGACCCGCGCGAGGCCTATTCGACCGGCGATTGGTTGCGCGATGTAGGACGTCTGGCGGGGAACGGCGCTTTCGTGGGCAGGCGCGCCATCTTCGTCGGCGGGACCGGCCTTTATTTTAGAGCGCTGCTGGGCGGTTTGTCGGCAATGCCAGAAATTCCTTCGGAAGTGAGGGAGCGGTGGCGTGAGCGATTGCAGGAAGAAGGCGTCGAGGCGCTGCATCGGGTTCTGCGCGAGCGTGACGCCGACGCGGCGGCGGCGATTGGGTCCGCCGATGGCCAGCGCATCATCCGAGCGCTCGAAGTCATGGATGCATCAGGACGCTCCATCCTGTCCTGGCAGGCCACGCCGGCCCAACCGCTCGTCGATCCCCGCTCTGCTCGCAAAATTGTGATCGAGTCGGAACGCGGGCTGCTTCGCAAACGCATCGACGAACGATTCGACCGGATGATCGCGGAAGGGGCGTTGGACGAGGTCGAAACATTGACGCGGCTGGCGCCTGATCCCGCGCGCCCCGCCATGAAGGCGATCGGCGTGCGCGAACTCCAGGCCTTTCTAGCCGGTCGAACGACGCTGGAACAGGCGGTCGAGCAAGCAAAGGCGGCGAGCCGCCAATATGCCAAGCGGCAGATGACCTGGTTTCGCCACCAGTTGGACGAGAATTGGGAACGGCTCGCGCCATCCGGCAATAGGGTGGGGACGCCTTCCGCCGCCTGACCCTGTCGCCTCCGTGACGAGTTGTATTCTTTTGGTCCGGCAGCTGTTGATTGTGATGATTAACCTGCCGTAAGGGGAGAATGTGCGATAGGAACGCCATCATTTTTCCCCGGGGCGACATGCGATTCCACAGGTCAGAAACCGCATTCTTCTTGTTCGTCGCTCTTGTCTTCGTGGCGGGCCTTCTGATTTTTCATTCCTACAGCGTGCTGCATGGGCTGGCGGGAGCATCGACGCTGCCGGAAAGAATGACGAAGGCCGACTATCTTGGCGTTCTTCTGTTCGCCTCAGGGGTGCTTCTGTCCATAGCCCTGTTCTTCGGCATCTTCTTTATTTATCCCCTGATCCGCACGCAGGTGCGCGAGGAGTACAAGCTCAGGGCGATGACGGAATCGCTCAGCGCCCGCTCCGAGACGCTCGAGCACGCCGCGTTGACCGATGCGCTGACGGGAACGCAGAACAGGCGCTATTTCGACGAGGCGCTGCGCGAATATCTGGCTGAATTCCGCCGCATCGACAAACCGATCGGACTGATCGTCCTCGATCTCGATCATTTCAAGCTGGTGAACGACAATCACGGTCACGACGTCGGAGACAAGGTGCTGCGTGAAGTGGCGTCCTGCCTGAAAGACATGACGCGCTACCATGACGTCGTGGCGCGGCTTGGCGGCGAGGAATTCGCGATCGTCGCGCCGAACATGAACGAGGATTTACTGCTGAAATTCGCCGAGCGTATCCGCAAGTCGATCTCGATGCTCGCCATCGTCGCCGGCAATGTGCGCCTCAAGGTCACGACCAGCGCCGGGATCGCCGTGTGGGACGGCAAGGAAACCGCCGAGGAATTCTACCGCCGCGCCGACAAGATGCTCTACGAGGCGAAGAAGCTCGGCCGAAACCGGGTCTGCGCGTAGCGTCCGGTGCATGATCTTTTCAGAAAGCCGGATTCACTTTTCCAGATCATGCTCTATCGGCCGGCGCCGGGAGCGCGGCCGAAATTCAGTTCCGAAAGATCATCGGGAATGGAAAAGGCCCGCTTGCGGTACCCGGGATCGCCCGCCTGGCTCTGCTGAGGCGCCGGATTTCCGAAAGTCGCCGTCGGTTGCGGCTTTGGGAGATTGCGCAGTTTCTCGACGATCGAGACCAAATCGACCTGGTCCGTGGCCGCTGTTTCGCGGGGCGCTTCCTCGACTTGGCGAAGGCCCGGAATGAATTCGCGGCGCAACTCCAGGAACTTCATGCGCATTGTCGTCGCCACTCCCTCGCCGAAGGCGATGGCTTCGCGCTGGCCCATCGAGGACAGGAAGGACAGCGTCGAGACGGACGAATCGGCGATGGCCGAGCGGATGATTTCCTTGTCCCGCTCATTGGCGAGTCGCATGGCGAAGATGGTCGAGCACTGCGACAGGATCGTCGGATCGAGTTCGCCGGGGCGTTGCGTGACGACACCCAGATAACAGCCATATTTGCGGCCTTCCTTGGCGATGCGCGACAAGGCATGGCGGGTCGGCGCGAAGCCGAGTTTCGGGTCGGCGGGCATGTAGCGATGCGCTTCCTCGCACAGCACCATGAGCTTCAGCTTTCCCTCGCTCCATAAAGCGAGGTCGAAGGCGAGGCGCGCGAGCACCGAGCAAACGGCGTTCACCACCTCGGAGGGCAGGCCGGCAAGTTCGAAACAGGTGAGCGGCCGTCCTTCCGAGGGAATGCGGAAGATGCGGCCGATCGTCTGGTGAATGGAATCCTCGATCAGCTTGCTGCTGAACATGAAACGATAATGCGGGTCGACCACGGCCGCATCGAGGCGAGCCCTGAGCGAACGATAGAAGGGACGATCCTGCTTGGCATCGAGTTGTCCCATTTTTTCGTCGATCAGCCGCATCAGATCGACGATCCGGTAGGGAATGGGCGTATCCGCCGTTACGCCCCCCGTATCCCCGCCACGCCGGAGCGAAGCCTGACCGCCGGCGCTGCGGTACATCGCCTTCGCGGTGGGAATGATGTCGCGCAGAATATCGATTTCCTCGGGAACCGCCTCACGGCCGCGGAACAGCACCTCCGCGAATTCCTCCAACCTGAAAAGCCAGAAGGGAAGGTCGAGATTGCCGGTGTCGATCCGGACAGCGTAGTCCTGGAAGGCGTCGGCGAATTCATTGTGCGGATCGAGAATCAGGATGCGCAGATCCGGGCGTGCCTCGATAGCCTTGCGCACCAGCAGCGAGACGGCCGTCGATTTGCCGACGCCGGTCGTGCCGACGATGGCGAAGTGGCGACTGAGCGTGTCGTCCATCGCGATTCGCGCCTCGAGCGTCTCGTCCTGGGAGAGGCAGCCGATGGTCGTCGCCGGCCGGCCGCCAAGGTCGTATATCGCGGCAAGATCGCCTGAGCGGATGTCGTGCGCGATCGCGCCGACATGCGGATATGTCGTGATTCCCCGGTCGAATACAGGCTTCGCCATGCCGCGCACCTCGCGGACCTCGCCGACGAGTTCGACGCTCACCTCGATGCGATTCTCTTCGTCGTTTTCCCGGCCCCTGTTCGGCTTTTCGATGGAATAGACGAGGCCGACGGTCCTGCGATCGCCGAGATTAATGGAAATCAGCTTGCCGACGCTCCACTGCCGCCATTCGTCTGCTTCGACACTTTCGGCCTGGGCGGCGATAATGGCGCGCGAACCGTCGCACTGGACGACGGTCCCGAGAATGCGCGAGCGCGACTGGCCTGGTTTGCGCCGTTCCTGGCTTGTCGCTTCGCCGTCCATGTCGTCATGCTCGATAAACATAAATGCGCCACCCCGCATCGACCTTATCCCCCTCGATATCAGCACAGGGTTAAGGCCGCGTTCGGCGAAATGGTTGAAAGCCGCTTAATTGCTTCCTAGATGGCAGGAGCTTCAGCGGCGCCATAGGCACGCCGACCCGATTGGGCTTCATAGCATTGCCTTTCGAATGGGGCCGCGGTCTCTCATTCTTGCCGTGATGGGGGTTGACGGGTAGGGCGGTTTTGCGTATTACCCGCGGCGTCTGAGCCGATGTGAAGCTTTCCTTTCCGGAACGTCGCGTTCCGGAGCTTGCTTCAAACAGGGTTCGTTTTACGAGCGAAGACATTGCCAGCATGCATGAGGCGGGGTTCCGCTTCCTCTGCTTTTTGTTCGGGCAGGACCGTTGGATGCGGTTTGCGCCCGAATTTACGTATGGCGATTTCGCTCGGAACCGCCCCTTCAAGGGCTTGTGACACGGAATTTGAGAAACAGAAGGAAGGTTTGATGCCTACCGTCAACCAGCTGATCCGCAAGCCGCGCATAGCGCCGGTGAAGCGCAACAAGGTTCCGGCCATGCAGGCCAACCCGCAGAAGCGGGGCGTTTGCACGCGCGTTTATACGACGACGCCGAAGAAGCCGAATTCCGCCCTGCGCAAGGTGGCGAAGATCCGCCTCACCAACGGCTTCGAGGTGATCGGCTATATTCCCGGCGAAGGCCATAATCTTCAGGAACACTCCGTCGTCATGATCCGTGGCGGCCGCGTGAAGGACCTTCCCGGCGTGCGCTATCACATCATTCGCGGCGTGCTCGATACGCAAGGTGTGAAGAACCGCAAGCAGCGCCGCTCCAAATATGGCGCCAAGCGTCCGAAATAGGGCGTCCGAAGTAAGGTTATCCGGCTTCGGCGCTTTTTGTTTGTGCGCCGGGCTTTGACATCGAGAGACGAAAACCATGTCCCGTCGCCACAGTGCAGAAAAGCGTGAAATCAATCCGGACCCGAAGTTCGGCGATCTGGTCGTCACCAAGTTCATGAACGCCGTCATGCATGACGGCAAAAAGTCGGTCGCCGAAACGATCGTCTATGGCGCGCTCGACCAGGTGCAGGCCAAGACGAAGCAGGAGCCGGTGGCGGTCTTCCATCAGGCGCTCGACAATGTCGCGCCGCATGTCGAGGTCCGTTCCCGTCGTGTCGGCGGCGCGACCTATCAGGTTCCCGTCGATGTCCGTCCGGAACGCCGCCAGGCGCTGGCGATCCGCTGGCTGATCTCGGCCGCGCGCGGCCGCAACGAGACCACGATGGTCGACCGCCTCTCCGGCGAGCTAATGGATGCCGCGAACAATCGCGGTTCGGCCGTGAAGAAGCGTGAAGACACCCACAAGATGGCGGAAGCCAACCGCGCCTTCGCGCATTACCGCTGGTAAAGCGCGACCGAAGACTGAAAGGCACTCCCCATGGCCCGTGAATATAAAATCGAAGACTACCGCAATTTCGGCATCATGGCGCATATCGACGCCGGCAAGACCACGACGACCGAGCGCGTCCTCTACTACACGGGCAAGTCGCACAAGAGCGGCGAGGTCCATGAGGGCGCCGCCACCATGGACTGGATGGAGCAGGAGCAGGAGCGCGGCATTACCATCACCTCGGCCGCGACCACGACTTTCTGGAAGGGTCGTGACGGCAAGATGCGCCGCTTCAATATCATCGACACGCCCGGACACGTGGATTTCACCATCGAGGTGGAGCGTTCGCTGCGCGTTCTCGACGGCGCCATTGCGCTTCTCGACGCCAACGCCGGCGTCGAGCCGCAGACGGAAACCGTCTGGCGCCAGGCCGACAAGTACCATGTTCCGCGCATGATCTTCTGCAACAAGATGGACAAGATCGGTGCGGATTTCTACCGCTCCGTCGAGATGATCGGCTCGCGCCTCGGCGCGGTTCCGGTCGTGATGCAGCTTCCCATCGGTGCGGAAAGCGAGTTCAAGGGCGTTGTCGATCTGATCGAGATGAACGCGCTGATCTGGCGCGACGAGACGCTGGGCGCGGCCTGGGACGTCGTCGAAATTCCGGCCGACCTTCAGGCCAGGGCCGAGGAATATCGCGAGAAGATGATTGAACTCGCCGTCGAGATGGATGAGACGGCGCTCGAAAACTATCTCGAGGGCAAAATGCCTTCGAACGATGAGATCCGTGCGCTCATCCGCAAGGGCACGGTCGCGGTGAAGTTCTTCCCGATGTTCTGTGGTTCGG
>JBQCEL010000245.1:0-4070 GCA_051960255.1 Rhizobiaceae bacterium | reverse complement strand
CCGCCGAGCCAGGTGTCTGAGGCCTGCTCCTCGACTGTCGGATATTGGAGGAGGTGCGAAGCCTCGACGATATCCTCCGGCTTGCCGCCGATCATCTTGATGATGCCCTTCACCTCGGGGGAATCGGACGTCCAGTTGGCGCCGTTTTTCTTGAAATCGGCATAGGCTTCGGCCAGCACCTTCGTGAAGGCCGCCATGAATTTCGGATTGTCCTTGGCCCAGCTCTTGTTTGCGACAATGCCATCAAAGGTCGGCACGCTCGCCTTTCCGACTTCACCCGAATTGATGATTTCCTTGCCGGTCTTTTCGATTTCCGACAGGGCCGGAGGCCAGACATAGGCCGCGTCGATGTCGCCGCGCTTCCAGGCCGCCACGATCTGCGGCGGCGTGAGGTTGAGGATCTTCAGCTTGTGCGGATCGATGTGCCAGATCTTCTCCAGCGCGATCAGCAGGTGGAAGTGGGAAGTCGAGACGAACGGGACAGCCACCGTCTTGCCGACCAGATCCTGCGGCGTCTTGATGCCCGAACCATTGCGGGCAATGAGCGCCTCTGACTTGCCGATATTGTCGAGAATCCAGAAAAGCTCCGCATCGACGCCGCGCGTCACCGCCGCCGTCGCGCCCGTCGATCCGATCACGCCCACCGCGACATTGCCCGACGCGAGCGCGGTGGAAATGTCGCCGGCTGACGCGAACTGGCGCCAGTCGATCTTGTAACCGGCCTCCTTCTCCGGTTTGTCGAAGGCTCCGGCGGCGATCGCGCTGACGAACGGGCCGACAATTTGCTGATAACCGACCACGACGGTCGTTTCCGCATGTGCCGCGCCGGCTGCCGCCAGGGCTGCGGCAAAGGTCAGGGCCGCTGCCACAGACCTCGCTTTCACAATGATATTCATGAAGTTCTCCTCTGTTCCGGATCGTGTTCCCGCAGATCGTTGCTGCTTGCCGGCTAAACCGCCAGTCTTGTTGTTTTCGCAAGCAATGTTGGTTCAGGAAAAAATATTCCGGCTATATCCAGTTTCGAACATTACTATATCCATAGACGGGCCGGAGCGGTAGCGAAGCTGCTCGGGCCGCCGGCGAATCGGCGTCGCTTCTATGCGGCGATCCCGTCCGATCGCGTGAATTCGCCCAGCCATGGCCCTTGTCAGCCAGCCCGTGACGTCTTACTTCAACGAACGTTGAACAATAGATCCCCCCAAGGACCGCGAACAATGCCGACACTTTTCGATCCGATCACCGTCGGAAGCCTGCATCTTCCGAACCGCATCATCATGGCGCCCTTGACGCGCAACCGTTCCACTATGCCAGCTCGCGTGCCGAACGCGCTTATGAAGAACTACTACGTCCAGCGCGCTTCCGCCGGCGCCATCATTACGGAGGCGACTTCGGTCACGCCGGAGGGCGTCGGCTATCCGGCGACGCCGGGCATCTGGTCCGAGGAACAGGTCGCGGGCTGGCGCGCCATCACCGAAGCCGTGCATGACGCCGGCGGCAGGATCCTGCTGCAACTCTGGCATGTCGGCCGCATTTCCGACCCAAGCTACCATGACGGCCGGCCGCCGGTTGCGCCGAGCGCCATTCGGCCGAAGGGCCATGTGAGCCTGCTTCGTCCGATGCGCGACTACGTCACCCCTCGTGCGCTGGAAACCGCAGAGGTCGAGGCCGTCGTCGAGGCATTCCGAAAAGGCGCGGAGAACGCCAAGGCAGCCGGCTTCGACGGCGTCGAGATCCATGGCGCCAATGGCTATCTGCTCGACCAGTTCCTGCAGGACGGCACCAACAAGCGCACCGATCGCTATGGCGGCCCGATCGAGAACCGCGCCCGCCTCATGCTGGAAGTGACGGATGCCGTGACCGGCGTCTGGGGCGCGAGCCGCGTCGGCATGCACCTTGCCCCGCGCGCCGATTCCCACGACATGGGCGACAGCGACCTGCCGGCAACCTTCGGCTATGTCGCGAAGGAACTCGGCAAGCGTAAGATCGCCTTCATCATGGCGCGGGAATCGCAGTCTAACCCGAGGCTCGGGCCGGCATTGAAAGAGGCCTTCGGCGGCGTCTATATCGCCAATCAGGAGCTGACGCTGGCAAGCGCGACGGAACTTCTGGCCAGGGGCGAGGCCGATGCGGTCGGCTTCGGCAAGTTGTTCATCGCCAATCCAGACCTGCCGCGACGCCTTGTGTTGAACGCGCCGCTCAACCCGCCGCAGCCGGAAACCTTCTATGAAGGCGGCCCGAACGGCTATACCGACTACCCTGCCCTGAAGGAAGCCGCGGAATAGTCTTCCGCGAGCCGGCCTTTTGGCGATCGCGGCAGCGGAGCCCCTGCTTCCGCTGCCGCTTTCATGTCCGCTGACCGTCAGCACCTTGCGCCTTTCCCCACCTTCGTTTACCGACGCGCGCGAAAGGAAGGCCATGGCCGAATTCATCAGCGAAACGGTGCTCAAGCGCGACGTCTTCTCCGAGACGCATAAGGGGCATCTTGCCGGCGACCCGGCGACGCCCGTGATCCGCCGCATCGTCACGGCCTCGCCCTGGTGGTCGCGGCCGCTCGCCTGGATACTGGCCAGGCGCGAAATTCGCGCGCTGCGCGCCGTGAAAGGCATCGCCGGCACGCCGCAGCTGATCTCCACCGACGGCGACGGGCTGGTGCGGCTATGGAGCGACGGCATGCCGCTGCACCTGGCACGTCCGGCGACGCGGCAATGGTATCGCGACGCCGAAAGGCTCCTTCGCCAGCTGCGCCGCGCCGGCATCACCCATAACGATCTTGCCAAGCCGCAGAACTGGCTGATGCGGCCGGACGGCAACGCGGCCGTGATCGATTTCCAGCTCGCCTCGCGCCATCGCCGCCGCGGCCGGCTTTATCGCCTCATGGCCTATGAGGATTTCCGCCACATGCTGAAGCAGAAGCGCGCTTTCGCGCCGCATCTGATGACGCCGACGGCGAAGCGCATCCTCAAGCGCCGCTCGGTGCCTTCGCGCATATGGATGGCAAGCGGTAAGAAGCTCTACAATCTCGTCACCAAGGGCCTGTTCAAATGGTCGGACGGCGACGGCACCGGCGACCGCCTCGACCGCGAGGGACCGGCGATCATCAAAGCGCTCAAGAGCCAGCCGGGCGTTGCCGACGTGGCGCTGACCTTCTATCCGCTACCGAGGAAGGGCGTTGGCATATACGCCTTCGCGGAAGCGCCGGACGGCGTTGACCCTGAACGGCTGCGGGCGAATGCCGCCAGCGCCGACCTCGTCCAGCCCGTCGCCGCCCTGCCCCGCGCAATCGACGGCAAGCCGCGGCTCGACATCCTGCACCTGATCGCCATGAACCAGCTGACGGAACTGGACAAGCTTGTCGGTGGCGACGAGAAGCTGTCGCGACTCGCCCACGCCATCGCCGCCGGCCGCCTCAATTTCTCCGACCGTCGCGTTTCGCGCGCCGAGCCGAAAGCAGGAAATTAAGCCCGAAAGGCGGGCGCGAACCACAGTACGGCGCGCTAGTGGAATGAATTTGACATTCGATACCCGCTTGATGTCGCCCCAGCGATCGGATGTCAAATTTGAAAATTCCAGTAGGATCATAGACTTGCTAGTGGTTTTCTGTTTCCAACATTTGCTCTCGGCCTGATACAAAGGGCATGCAAATGGTGGAAACAAACCACTAGCTTCTCTGGTCTTTCCGGCCCGAATCACTACATTGCGAACGCAATGTCCGGCTTTCCCGACGATATCCCCTTTTTCGACGAGGACCCCGCGCCCGCACCGCGTCCCTCGGGCATCGCCGCGCGCGCCATGGCCGCCCGCCAGGGCGCTGCCGCGCCGCGCTATTTGGAAGGGCTGAATCCGGAACAGCGCCTTGCCGTCGAGACGACGGAAGGGCCTGTGCTGGTGCTCGCCGGCGCCGGCACCGGCAAGACCCGCGTCCTGACCACCCGCATCGCCCATATCCTGGCCACCGGCCGCGCCTATCCCAGCCAGATCCTCGCCGTGACCTTCACCAACAAGGCGGCGCGCGAGATGAAGGAGCGCGTCGGCATCCTGGTCGGCGAAGCCATCGAGGGCATGCCTTGGCT
>JBQCEL010000244.1:0-3001 GCA_051960255.1 Rhizobiaceae bacterium | reverse complement strand
TCCATCCCCGAAGTGGCCGAAGCGCTGTTCCTCACCCTGGCGACCCGCTTCATCGGCGCTTTCATCTTCGGACGGCTGGCGGATCGTTTCGGCCGCAAGCCGATGCTGATGTTGAACGTGGTGAGCTATTCCGTGATCGGCGCAGCCGCGGCCTTTTCGCCGAACCTCACCGTCTTTCTCGGGCTGCGCGCGCTTTTCGGGGTCGCCATGGGCGGCGAATGGGGGCTCGGCAGTTCGCTTGCGATGGAATCCATACCGCCGCGGTCGCGCGGCATCGTTTCGGGCCTTCTGCAAGCCGGCTATCCAACCGGCTATCTCGTCGCGGCAATCGCTTTCGGGCTGCTCTATCAACGCCATTTCGGCGGCTATGTCATGGAATGGCGCGGCATGTTCCTGCTCTCGATCCTGCCGGCGCTGATCGTGCTTTTCATCCGCTCGCACGTGCCGGAATCGCCGGCTTTCGTGGAAGCGCGGGAAAAGAAAGTGCCCGGTTTGATGGAGACGCTGAAGTCCCATTGGGGCGTGGCGCTCTATGCCGTCGTGCTGATGATGTTCTTCAACCTGTTCAGCCACGGCACGCAGGATCTCTATCCGACATTCCTTGAAAAGCAGCACCAGTTCTCCCACGGCACGGTGAGCTGGATCACGGTAGTCGCCAATATCGGCGCAATCGTCGGCGGCCTTTTCTTCGGCTGGCTTTCAGAGAGGATCGGCCGCGTCAACGCCATCACCATCGCCTGTGTCATCGCCCTGCCCTCAATCCCGGTATGGGCTTACAGTTCGACGCCTTTCCTGCTGGCGGTCGGCGCCTTCATCATGCAGATTGCCGTCCAGGGCGCCTGGGGGGTCATTCCCGTGCATCTCAACGAATTGTCGCCGGGCGCTGTCAGGGCGACCCTGCCTGGCTTCGTCTATCAGGCCGGCAATCTGGCTGCCTCCTATATAGGACCATGGCAGGCGGGCCTCGCGGAAGCGAACAGCTATGGCTTCGCGCTGGCGGTGGTCGGCGGCGCGGTCGCGGTGGCGATCATCATCGTCATCCGCTTCAGCCCCGAACGGCGCGGCGAGGTTATGACGATCGCGGGCTCGTAGCCAGGCCTTTTAGCCTGATCACAAAGCACCCGACCCGGATTCAGGCGGAAATCCGCTCCACCATCGCGCCACAGGCGGACAGTTTTTGCTCCAGCCGCTCGAAGCCGCGGTCGAGGTGGTAGACGCGGTTGACGACCGTCTCGCCTTCGGCGGCGAGACCGGCGATGACGAGAGAGACCGAGGCGCGCAAATCCGTGGCCATGACGGGCGCTCCCTTCAGGAGCTTGACGCCCTCGACGACGGCGGTCTGCCCCTGAAGATGGATCTGGGCGCCGAGCCGCGCCAGTTCCTGCACATGCATGAAACGGTTCTCGAAGATCGTCTCGGTAATGCGCGCCCTGCCCTTCGCCATGGTCATCAGGCCCATGAACTGCGCCTGCAAATCGGTCGGGAAGCCCGGAAAGGGCGCGGTCGAGACGTCGACCGCGGCGATGCCGCTGCCGTTTCGTCTGACACGGATGCCGGAATTGAGCGGCGTGATCTCGGCCCCGGTCTCTGCCAATGTCTCGAACACGGTTTCGAGCAGGTCCGTTCGCGCGCCCTCGAGCAGCACCTCCCCGCCCGTCATCGCAACCGCCATGGCATAGGTGCCCGTCTCGATGCGGTCGGGAATGATGCGATGGCGTGCGCCCGACAGCGTCTCGACGCCTTCGATAGTGATGGTCGATGTCCCCGCGCCCTCGATCTTCGCGCCCATCGCCATGAGACATTCGGCAAGGTTGACGACTTCCGGCTCGCGCGCGGCGTTTTCGAGAACCGTCTCGCCGCGGGCGAGCGTCGCCGCCATCATCAGCACATGGGTGGCGCCGACGGAAACCTTGGGAAAAACATAGCGGTTGCCGATCAGGCGCTTCGGCGCCCGCGCGACGACATAGCCATTGTCAATATCGATTTCGGCGCCAAGTCGCGCCAGCCCGTCGATGAAGAGATCGACGGGACGCGTCCCGATGGCGCAGCCGCCGGGCAGCGACACCCTCGCCTCGCCCATGCGGGCGAGGAGCGGACCGATGACCCAGAAACTCGCCCGCATCTTGGAGACGAGTTCATAGGGCGCGGTCGTATCGACGATATGGCGCGCGGTAAAATGAATCGTGCGCGAATAGCTGCCGTTCTGGTGCTCGCGCCTGCCATTGACGGAATAATCGACGCCATGATTGCCGAGGATGCGGATCAATTGCTCCACGTCGGCAAGGTGCGGCACGTTTTCGAGCGTCAGCGTGTCATCAGTCAGGAGCGACGCGATCATCAGCGGCAGGGCGGCATTCTTCGCGCCGGAAATGGGAATTGTGCCTTTGAGTTCGTTGCCGCCGACAATTCTGATTCGGTCCATGAAGGTGCTTTCCAGATTTTGCCGGCCGGGCAGGACTAGAAACGAGGGCCGGGCGGACGATCTAAAGGAACGGTGAAGAAGCTGCAAGAATTGGGGTTAATAGAGACTCAACGGCGGCGTGATCCTACGCGATTCAGTCCTTTTTGTGCCGGTCTGTGGACAAGCCTTCGGGCCGCGCATCCGCGGCGCCTTGGCGGCGGGAGCGCGCCTGCGACTTGCGGCGCTGGAGATTGGCCCTCAGTTCCTCCGCCAGACGCGCCCTTCGCTCCGCAGCCTTTCGGAGATCGCCGGAGCCGCCATCCGAAGTCTTGTCCCCGCCTGAGCTCATCCTTCGCCCGCTCCGCTCGGCATCCGAGCTACCTTTCGTTTCGCCAGAGCATTCTTAGCCGATTTGCGGGCGAAATGCAGCATTGCCTTATTGGCAAACGCTTTTCTTCGGGCCACCCGGACAGCACGCTTGCTTTGCCGATAGTGCTGTGGCAAATGTCCGCCGCATTCAAGGACGCTGCGGTAGCTCAGTGGTAGAGCACTCCCTTGGTAAGGGAGAGGTCGAGAGTTCAATCCTCTCTCGCAGCACCA
>JBQCEL010000243.1:0-6627 GCA_051960255.1 Rhizobiaceae bacterium | reverse complement strand
ATCTGGAGGAGACTGGCAAGAAGCTTCCCGCTCTCAATCGCGTTGTCATCGGCGGCTCCGCCTGTCCGCGCGCCATGACCGAGAAATTCGAGAAGAATTACGGCGTCGAGGTGATCCACGCCTGGGGAATGACGGAAATGTCGCCGCTGGGGTCGCTTTGTCGGATGAAGCCGGAATATGCGGCGCTCGAAGGCAAGGCGCTGCTCGACGTCAAGGCCAAACAGGGATTCCCGCCTTTCGGCGTCGAAATGAAGGTGACGGACGACGACAACCGCGAGCTTCCCTGGGACGGCAAGACTTTCGGCCGCCTCAAGGTGCGCGGGCCGGCGGTGGCGGGTGCGTATTATGGCGGCGCCGGACAGGAACTGTTCGACGAGGAAGGCTGGTTCGATACCGGCGATGTGGCCCATATGGACGCGAGCGGCTACATGCAGATCACTGATCGCGCCAAGGATGTGATCAAATCGGGCGGCGAGTGGATATCGACCATCGACCTGGAAAATCTCGCCGTCGGCCACCCTGACATCGCCGAGGCCGCCGTCATCGGCATAAAGCATCCGAAATGGGACGAACGGCCCCTGCTCGTCGTCGTGCCGAAGGAGGGCCATCAGCCCACCAAGGACGACATATTGGGCTTCATGCGCGGCAAGGTGGCCAAATGGTGGATGCCGGACGATGTGGCCTTCGTCACGGAGATCCCTCACACCGCGACGGGGAAGATCCAGAAGACGACGCTTCGCGACCAGTTCCGCGATTACCGCTTTCAGACGGGAGAGGGAACCTCGTGAGGCAATGCACGAAAATCGCCTCGCGAGGCAGCGGCGCGTGAAAGGCGATTTCTGATCGGACTCGGCTGATGACCGTCATTCTCGAAGACCGTCTCTCCCGCGCGGCGGTGCTGGCGCGCCGGCTTTCGGTGTTTTCCTTCGTGCTTTTCGTCCTCTCCGCCTTCGGCATGCATCGCCGGGTGATGGACACTCCGGAATTCGTCGTCCTGCTCGGCCTTGTGCTCGTCCTGGCGCTGTTCGCTCTCTTTGCGGCAGGGTTGGGATGGCGGCGCGTCTGGAGTTTCGGCGACAGAGGCGGGGGCAATCTCGCCATCGCCATCCTTTTTTCCGTGATCGTTCTTGCGCCCTTCGTCGTTGGCGGCGTCTTTTTCCTGATCGAGCCGCGCGTCAGCGACGTTTCGACCGACCTCGACGATCCGCCTGCATTCGTGGCGGCGGAAAAGGCGCGGACGCCGGACATGAACCCGATCCGCCCGATAAGTGCTGAAGAAGCAAAGTTGGAGCGTGTGGCTTTTCCGGCCGTCAGCGGCCGCCGTTATGGCGCCTCGATCGATGACGTGCTCGACATGGTCCGCCAGACGATTGAGGCCGAGGGCTGGCGGATAAGCTCCGATCCGCCTCTCGGCGAAGAACAGGTCGAATATGAGATCGAGGCCGTTGCCCGCACGGCTTTGTTGCCCTTTCCCTCCGACATCGTCGTCAGGCTGCGCGACGAGGGCGATTCGACCTATGTTGATATGCGCTCCGCCTCACGTTATGGCCGCTTCGATCTCGGCTCCAACGCCGCCAGAATACGCGCCTTCCTGGCCCGCCTGGATGTGGCGATGGCGTCCCAGGCGAGGTAAGCGCCAGCGCTGGCCGTTCTCTGGCGCCGCGCAATTTCCATTGACGGACAGGTCCCGATCCGCGATGTCCCGCACATCGCAAAGGGTATGATTTGTCTCTTGTCTCCGGAACCTCCACACGCCTCCGCTGAAGCTAAGGTTGCCGTCCTGCTCTGCGTCTATAATGGCGGGCGCTTTCTCCTGCCGCAGCTGGATTCCCTGCGCGCGCAGACGGTCGGGCGCATCGACGTCTGGGCCTCCGACGACGGTTCCTCGGATGGCTCGGCATCCATACTGCTCTCCGCACGCGAACATTGGCAAAAGGGCGATTTCCATATTCTGGAAGGGCCGCATAACGGCTTTTCCGAGAATTTCAGGAGCCTGATCGTCAATGACGACATCGATGCCGATTACGTCGCCTTTTGCGATCAGGACGATCTGTGGGATGAGGACAAGCTCGAGGCCGCGATAGACTGGTTGGAGACCCAGCCCGACGATCGCCCCGCTCTTTACTGTTCCCGAACGCGCCTGATCGACGAGGATGACCGGCCGATCGGCTATTCGCCTTTTTTCCCCCGCCCTCCGAGCTTTCGGAACGCGCTCGTCCAGAGCATCGCCGGCGCCAACACGATGGTGCTGAACCGCGCCGCGCACCGGCTGGTCCGGGAAGCGTCGCGCCGGACCGGTTTCGTCAGCCATGATTGGTGGTGCTATCTGCTGGTCACAGGCGCCGGCGGAACCGTGCATTATTCCGCCGAACCCGGAATCGGCTACCGCCAGCACGGAACCAATCTTGTCGGGTCGAACGACAGTTCTCTGGCGCGCCTCAAGCGCTATGCCTTTCTCTGGCAGGGCGGTTTCGCGGGCTGGATGGAGAGAAACCTTGCCGGCCTGGAGGCCTGCCGCGACCTCCTCGACGATAACGGCCGCGATCTCCTCGACAGCTTCGCCCGCGTGAGGCGGGCGGGTCTGCTGCGGCGTCTCGCGGGTTTGAGAAAACTCGGCCTCTACCGGCAGACGCCGGGCGGCCATATCGGGATTTTCATCGCTTCTGCGCTCGGCAGACTGTAACGCGCGCTTGCAGACCGGCGGAAGGCGGCGGGTTGCGCGGTCCGGCATTTCCTCCTATGACCGCCCGTCCGGACGGATACGGGATTTTTCCGCAGGCGGCCGGCAAGCAACGAAGCGGCCGCCCTGGCTACCGATCGGTTTGATCCGCAGCGAGTTCACGATGTTCAGACGCTATGGCCTTCTCCTGTTCGTGCTGATTGTATGCCTTCTGCTCTTGCGCTCCGTGCTGCAATCGAACGGCATATGGATGGCGATCAAGCCGGCGCTCATCCCGATCGTTTCGCTTTATCTCAGCATCTTCAACTCACCTGCGGCGGCGCTGGTTCTTTGTCTTTTGATGGTCGTCCTGGCGGCCCTTCTGTTCACTTTTTATTTTGTTCGGAGAATTTCGCCGACCCTGCGCGACCTGAATGTGGTCTGCTCGCAGCTGCGCACCATCGATCCGCGCCTCGGCAATCCGGCCGCCGCGTCCCAGCTGAACGAGGCGATGGAGCGCTACGATCGTTTCCGCGACGCCTGGCGCCTCTACCGCGCCACCTTTGCCGAGGATGCGAAGGGCAGGCTGGAGAGCCCCTATCCGCCGGCGCAATATTTCAATCTGCAGATGCTCGAGCGCCAGGGCATGCGCCTCCGCTTCTTTCTCGGCCTGCCGAACGATTTCGTCGGGCTTGGACTGGTCTTCACATTTCTCGGGCTCGTCGCCGGCCTCTATTTCGCCAGCCGTTCGATGATGTCGGCCGATATCAGCGAGGCGCGCACGGCGCTGACGGAGCTTCTGCACGCGGCGACATTCAAATTCCTCACCTCCATCGTCGGCATAGCAATCTCGCTGGTCATGTCCGCGGCCCAGCGGATCTTGCTGGAGAAAATCCTGGGGCGGCTGAACGAGTTGCAGTTCCTGATCGAGGAACGGCTGTCCGCGCCCTCGGTGCAGGCGCGCGCGACGTCGCATGCTGCGCTGGAAGCAGTTCCCGCGCCCGCCGGGGAACCCGAGCCATTGACCAGGCAGGTCGGCCATGGATGACCTCCAGGGCCTCCTCGCGGAGGAATCCTCCGCCCACAGCTACTTCGTGCCGATCGTCGATATGCTGGCGGGCGTCGTCTTTCTGCTGGTCATCATGCTCGCTGCGTCGGTGCTGGTGTCGCGCCCTGAATTCGGCCAGACGGAACAGATGCAGGCCGAAATTGCAAAGATCTCTAAGGAATTGCATGACGCCAAGGCGAAGGAGACGCGCTATATCGAGCCGCGCCGCCAGGCGCGCATGGCGATGGGAGTTCTGCTCGACCGGCTTTCCTCGGCTTTGGACAAGGCCGGCTTTTCGGCTGCTGCCAATCCCGACGAAGGCACGCTTTCGATCGGCGGCGGAGATATCTTCGACCCGTCCGGCAAGTTCCTGGGAGACAAGGGCAGGGCGCTTGCCCGGACCTTGTCGGGCGTGCTTTCGGGCGAGCTTCCCTGCCTCGCCCGCGCCCCGGCCGGCAGCCCGGCGGCATGCGGCGCCTATGGCGGCGCGCATCTCGACAGCGCCAGGATCACCGTGCCGGCAAACGGCGCGAATTCCGCCCGCGCGCAGGCTTTGCAACTGCTTTCCGCCGTTGCGTCCGCCGCGCCCGGCCTTCTGACGCTCGAAGCGCCCGACGGGGCGACCCTGATGGGCTATGGAAAAAGCGGCGCGACGCCGCCGGCATCGTCTGGGGGCGCCAGCCAGCCCGCCGCTCCGGTTACGTTGCGTTTCCAGATGGACGTGCCGGCTATCCCGTAGCGGCGGCAGGACAGGCGCGAGATTTCCGCTCGTTCCCGGCGCATAATCGCTTCAGGAGCGATTGTGCTTTGCGCGTCGCGTCTCTATAAGGCAGCCGCTCGGCTTCGATTTGGCCATTGGGGCGTCGCCAAGCGGTAAGGCAACGGTTTTTGGTACCGTCATTCGCAGGTTCGAATCCTGCCGCCCCAGCCATTTTTCCTCCTCACCTCCTGATCCTATCGCCGCTTCCGCTGCCTAGGAAAGTTCGGAAAAGCACGCGAAGATCAAAGGCAAGCGACTGCTTTTCGAGATAGTCGGCGTCGCTTTCGGCCAGAAGCGCAGGCGTGGACATGTCTATCCCGCGAATCTGCGAAATCCCGGTGATGCCGGGCCGCAGGGCCAGAACGTCCCGCTTCAGGCGCTCTTCGATCAGTTCCGTCTGCGACGGCAGGCAGGGGCGCGGTCCGACGAAGCTCATTTCGCCCTTCAGGACATTCCAGAGCTGCGGCAATTCGTCGAATTTCGTGCGACGCAGGAAACGTCCGGCCTTCGTCACCTGCGATGCCTTCACGTCATGGGTCGGGACGGAGGGGGTATCGACGTACATGGTCCGGAGCTTATGGCAGCGGAAGGGCTTGCCGTCTCGTCCGACGCGGATTTGCGAAAATATCCCGGGGCCTTGCGAGGTGAGGCGCACCACGAGAACGGCGGCCAGGAGGAGCGGAGAAAGCACGACGAGCCCGATCGCAGCGACCACGAGATCGAACACGCGTTTCAAGAAATTCCCCTCATTCCGGATCATGCCCCCGAAAACCGTAAGAATGCGGGCAGTCGCCTGCGCGAAAGATAGCATCGCATCCTGCGGGAGAACTTCGCATACCGGCTTCGGCCATCCGCTTGAAGGCTTTAATCCTCATTATACCCGTTTCGATCCCTGTCTTGTCGCATAGCGTACTTGAAGGGACGGCTTATAGCGGGTTATTTGACGAAGCAACGCAGGCGAACAGGAGAGCGGCATGCTCTTGCCAATCATCATGGCCGGGGGATCGGGGACAAGGCTGTGGCCATTGTCGCGGCATCTCTATCCGAAGCAATTCCATGCCCTGACCGGCGATCGGACCATGCTCCAGGAAACCGTCCAGCGCCTCAACGGCCTCGGCGGCGCAGCGCCGCTCGTGATCTGCAATGAGGAGCATCGCTTCCTGGCTGCCGAGCAGATGCGCGAGATCGGTCTCGACCATGCGCGCGTCCTGCTCGAACCAGTCAGCCGTAACACGGCTCCCGCGATAGCGCTCGCGGCCTTGTTCGCCACGAGAGATCATGACGATCCACTTCTTCTCGTCCTCGCCGCGGATCATCTGATCCGCGATGTCGGCGCCTTCCAGGCAGCGGTCAAGAAGGCGGAAATCCTCGCCGAGGCCGGCAAACTGGTCACTTTCGGGATCGTCCCCGACCGACCGGAAACCGGCTACGGCTATATCAAGCGCGGCGCCGCGGTCGGAGCGGAAGGCTTTGCCGTCGACCGGTTCGAGGAAAAGCCGGATCGTGGAAAGGCGCAGTCCTTCCTGAAGGATGGCGGTTATTACTGGAACGGCGGCATTTTCCTGTTCCGCGCCTCGCGCTATCTCGAGGAACTCGAACGTCACGCGCCGGAAATTTTCGCCTCCTGCCGGACGGCGATGGCCGATGCCCGCTTCGACCAGGATTTTGTGCGGGTGGACGCCGAGGCGTTCGGCGCTTGTCCGTCGAATTCGATCGACTATGCGATCATGGAAAAGACGGACGGGGCGGCGGTTGTGCCGCTCGACGCCTCGTGGAACGATATCGGCTCCTGGTCGGCTCTCTGGGATGTGGCCGAGCGGGACGTGGACGGCAACGCCTTCAAGGGCGATGTCATCCAGACGGGATCGAGGAACAATCTCGCCCGCGCCGACAGCCGCTTGATCGCCCTTGTCGGCGTCACCGATCTGGTCGTTATCGAGACCAAGGACGCGGTGCTTGTCGGCCACAAGGACCACATCCAGGATGTGAAGGAGGTTGTCGAGGCGATCCGCCGAAGTAACCGCTACGAACACCTGAACCATCGCCAGGTCTATCGGCCATGGGGCCATTATGATTCGATTGATTTCGGCAAAAGGGACCAGGTGAAGCGGATCACCGTCAAGCCTGGCGCTAAATTGTCGGTGCAGATGCACCATCACA
>JBQCEL010000242.1:0-4243 GCA_051960255.1 Rhizobiaceae bacterium | reverse complement strand
TCCTCGAAGCGGTCTTCGTCTCCGACCGGGTCCTGGTCATGTCGGGCCGCCCCGGGCGGATCATCGACGACATCGCCGTGGATTTCCCAAGACCGCGCAAGCTGAGCCTCCGCGAAACCCCCGCCTTCACCGCGATCGTCGGGAGAATCCGCGAACAGTTCGTCAAAACGGGAGATCTCGTCGGATGAACGCGGCACCGGCTTCATATAGCGAAGAGTCCCCCGTGCAAAAGACGCAATACGGGCGGAGCCGCGTCGCGAGGGCGATGCACGACTGGTTCCCTCCCCTTTTGAGCGCCGTCATCGGGCTTGGCCTGTGGGAAGGGCTGGTGCGCTACTATGCGGTGCCGTCCTATGTTCTGCCCCCGCCGTCCCTGATCGTCGTGGAATTCATCTCGCAATGGAACTACCTGATCGTCCAGCTCGGATGGACGGTGCTGGCGGCGGGGATAGGCGTCGTGCTGGGGATCGTCATCGGCGTCGCCACCGGCGCCGCCGTGGCATTGTCGGATACGGCCGACCGCATGCTGACGCCCTGGCTGGTCGTCATTCACGCCGTCCCCAAGGTCGTCGTCGCGCCTCTCTTCCTCATCTGGTTCGGCTTCGGCATACAAAGCGAGATATTCTTCGTCGTCACCTTCACGTTCTTTCCGGTCGTCGTCGCGACGATCACCGGGCTGAAATCGGCCGATCCCGATGTCCTGCAAATGGTCCGCTCCATGGGCGCAAGCCGCTCGCAGGTGCTGACCAAGATCCTGTTCCCGAGCGCCATGCCGGTGATCCTTTCCGGCATCAAGTTGTCCATCTCGCTTGCCCCCGTCGGCGCGGTCATCGGCGAATTCGTCGCCTCCAACCAGGGGCTGGGCCATCTGCTGATCCGTGCCGTCGGCGACATGGACACCGCGCTCGCCTTTGCCGCGGTCGCGCTCTTTTCCGTCTTCGGCGTCCTGCTCTGGCGGGTGGCGGAGAAGATCGAGCAGATGCTTCTGCCATGGCATCCAAGCCAACGCGGCGGCGCCAAATCGCACTGAACAATCATCCTGGGAGAGAGCAATGGGTTCGTTGAAAGGAAGGTTAGGCCGCTGGCTTGTGGGGGCGTTGCTTGGCGGCGCAATGAGCCTTGGGGCGGCGCATGCGGAGACCAACAAGATCCGCCTGCTGCTCGATTGGGCATGGCTGCCCTACCATTCCCCGTTCATCATCGCCCAGGCCAAGCACTATTATAAGGATGCCGGCCTCGACGTTACGATCGAGCAGGGCAGAGGCTCCGCCAACACGGCGCTGCTTTTGTCGCAGGACAAGTTCGACATCGCCCATCTCAACGTCACCAATGCCGCGCAGATGATCGGCAAGGGCGGCGCCATCAAGGTCGTCGCCATCTACCAGCATAAATCCGGCGCCTCCTTCGTCGGCATCAAGGGCAAGGTGAAGCTCGACGGTCCGAAATCGCTCATCGGCCCGAAAATCGGCAGTACGCCGGGCGGTTCGGACGGACTGAGCCTGAAGATATTCACCAGGATGTCGCATATCCCGCCGTCAAAGCTGAACATCGTCTCGCTCGACGCCAACGCCAAGACCGCCGCATTGTTCAGTGGCCGCATCGACGTGGTGAGCGGCGATGCGCCGGCCTTCAACGCCTATGTGCGCGCGACGGGCCAGCAGCCGGAGACGCTCTTGCTTTCCGATTACGGCCTGCCGCTGATCGGTTTCGGTTTCGCGGTCAACGACGATTTCCTCGCCAAGAATCCCGACACGGTGAAGAAGTTCCTGGCCGCGACAAAGAAGGCCTTCCAGGATGAAGAGAAGGACCCCGCCGCTGCCTGCGCCCTGATGGCGAAGGAAGTACATCTCGCCGGCGACCAGGCGCGCTGCGTTGATTATGAGAAGGGGATCTTCGCCCTTTCGACCTCGCCCTCATCGCCGGACTGGGGCAAGCAGAGCACGGATGAATGGCGGAAATTGACCTCGACGCTCAAGGATGTCGGGGAGCTCGATTCCAAGAAACCCGCCTCGGACTATTACACCAACGCCCTGGTTCCCCAATGAACATGCGCTCTCATGATTTCGGTGCGCGCAAGGGGACCGAAATCATTGTCGTCGGCGGCGGCCATAACGGCCTGGTCGCCGCCTGCTATCTCGCCGCCGCCGGCCTGAAGGTCCTGGTGCTGGAAGCCGCCGACCGTCTCGGCGGCCCTGTCGCCACGGTCGAATTCATGCCGGGCTATTTCTCCACGATCAGTAATTCGCCGGGCTCGCTCGAACCCAAGATCGTGCGGGAGCTTGGGCTGGAATCCTTCGGTCTCCGCTTCGTGCGGCCCGATCCGACTCTGGTGCAGCCGCTGGATGATGCGCCGCTCTATGTCGGCTGGCGCGACCCCGCCCGCAACGACGCGCAGCTTGAGGCCTTCGCGCCCGGAGAGGCGGAGCGTTACCGGCGCTTCTTCGCCTATCTCCAGGACTTCGCGGACCGCCTCGGCATCTCGCTTTTCGAACCGCCGCCGACGCTCCAGCATCTCGTCCGCAACCTGACCAACCTCGAAGACCAGGAAGCATTCAGCCGCATCCTGCTCGGCAGCGTGCGCGACCTGATGGAGGAATTCGAATTCGCGCCGCAGACAAGGGCGCTCATCGCGCCGCTGGCGGTCGTCGGCGGCCAGGTCAGCCCGTCCAGCCCCGGCACGCCTTTCAACCTCCTGATGCGGCCTCTGTCGCTGGCCTCGATCAAGAGCGAGGCCGGATATGATCCGCGCCGCATGCCATTGCGCGGCTCGACCGGACTGCCCGTCGGCGGCATGGGCGCGATCATCGAGGCCATGCGCCTCAGCCTACTCGGGAATGGCGGCGAAGTGCGGCTGAACGAGCGCGTCGCGCTTCTCAGCGTCCGCGACGGCAGGATTTCGGGCGTGGTGACGACCTCCGGCGAAGAGATCGAGGCGCCGATCGTCATCTCGGCCGTCAATCCCCGGACGACGGCCGCGCTATTGGACAAACAGGCCGATTGGGGCGAATTGCGCGGCAAGTTGGAGCGTAAGACGATGCGCGGCCGCGCCTTCAAGGTGGTGCTCGCCCTCGACGGCATGCCCCGCTACGCCGAAGCGCGCGACGACGCGGAAGCGAGGATGCTCTCTTCCGCCCAGTTCCGCATCGCGCCCAGCCTTCAGTATCTCGATGAGGGCCATAGCGACATGCTGCTCGGGAGGCTCTCGGAAAACCCCGTCATCTGGGGGCTCTGCCCCTCCATGACCACGCCGCAACTCGCGCCCGAGGGCAAGCATGTGCTGAGCATGAATATCGGCAACGCGCCCTATCATCTGAGCGAAGGGACATGGGCGGAAAAGCGCGACATCCTCGCCAAGAGAGCGATCGCGAAGCTCGCCGAATGGATGCCCGGCCTTCCCGATCTGATCTCCGACTATCGCTGCATCGACCCGACCGAGTTCGAGCGCCGCTACGGGCTCGTCGAAGCCAATATCACGCATGGCGACACGCTGCCCTGGAACAGCTTCTGGATGCGGCCGATGGCGGGACTGCACGCCTACCGTACTCCGACCAACGGCCTCTATCTCAGCGGCAATGGCTGCTGGCCCGGCAATTACGTGTCGGGGATAGCCGGCCACAACGCCGCGCACGCCGTGCTCAAGGATATCAAAGAGGCCGGACGCCTCGCCGATCTCCATGCGGCGCGCTGATCCTTCAACCGGCCTCCGCTGAGAAAGCGGCCACTTCGCCGGACTTCGCATGATCCGGCCTGCCATAGGGAAAAGAATGATGATGATTGACGGGCTGCAATGCGGCCATTTCGACAGGGAAAGCTTCGAGGAACTTAAACGCGGCGATATCGGCGCCGTGACTGTGACTTGCGGCTTTTGGGAGGGCACGGTGGAGTCGCTCGATTCGCTCGCCTATTGGCGCGATCTGGTGCGCGAGAACGAAGACCTCGTCCAAATCGCCACCTCGGCAAAGGAGATAGAGCGCGCCGCCGAAGCCGGCAAAACGGCGCTTGTCATGGGCTTCCAGAATTCCAACCTTCTGGAAGGCCGCATCCGTTTCGTCGAACTCTTCGCCGAACTCGGCGTCCGCGTCATTCAGCTGACCTACAACAATCAGAACGAGCTGGCCGGCAGTTGCTACGAGACGGAGGATTCGGGGCTGGCGCGCTTCGGCCGCGAGGTCATTCGCGAGATGAACCGCACCGGCATGCTGGTCGATCTCTCCCATGTCGGCAATCGTTCGACGCTCGACGC
>JBQCEL010000241.1:0-5270 GCA_051960255.1 Rhizobiaceae bacterium | reverse complement strand
GTTTCGCGGCGGTTCTCATCATGCCGTCAATCCAGGCAAGATTCCCGTCGACACGCTTCGGGTGAGCGCGCCGGAGCGCACCAGTTCGGCGGCGGCGGCGAGGTCGCCGGCCAGGTAGCGGTCGAGTTCGAGATCGGCGACGACGGAGCGGATCGCCCGGTGTGCCTTCCGCAATTCGGCGCTGGTCGTGAGTGGCGCGCGCAGATCGACGCCCTGCGCCGCCGTCACCGCCTCTATGCCGATGATCCCGGCGAGGTTTTCCGCCATATCGAGGAGCCGCCGCGCGCCATGGCAGGCCATGGAGACGTGGTCCTCCTGGTTGGCCGAGGTCGGCGTCGAATCGATCGAGGCCGGATGCGCGCGCTGCTTGTTCTCGCTCATCAGAGCGGCCGACGTGACCTCCGCGATCATCAGGCCGGAATTCAGCCCGGGCTTTTTCGCAAGGAAGGCGGGCAGGCCGAAGGAAAGCGCCGGATCGACCAGAAGCGCGATACGCCTTTGGGCAATCGCGCCGATCTCGCAGATGGCGAGCGCGATTTGGTCGGCGGCGAAGGCGACGGGTTCGGCGTGGAAATTGCCGCCCGAAACGACCGAGCCGTCCGACAGCACCAGCGGATTGTCAGTGACGGCATTGGCCTCGGTCTGAAGCGTGCGGGCGCATTGGCGCAGGATGTCGAGCGCGGCGCCGTCGACCTGCGGCTGGCACCGGATGCAATAGGGATCCTGCACGCGTTCGTCGCCCTCGCGATGGCTCTCGCGGATTTCCGAGCCGTCGAGCAGCTTCCAGAGCGCCGCCGCGGTGTCGATCTGGCCCTTGTGCCCGCGCAGCGCGTGGATTTCCGGGTGGAACGGCGCGGACGAGCCCATGGCGGCGTCGGTCGAAAGCGCGCCGGTGATCAGCGCGGCGTTCGCCGCGCGATGCGTCTCGAAAAGGCCGGCAAGCGCCAGCGCGGTCGAGACCTGGGTGCCGTTGATCAGCGCCAGCCCCTCCTTGGCCGCGAGAACGATCGGCGCCAGTCCGGCTTTTTCGAGCGCCGCCCTTCCCGGCATTCTTTCGCCGGCAAACCAGGCCTCGCCTTCACCGATCATCGCGGCGGTCATATGGGCAAGCGGCGCGAGATCGCCCGACGCCCCAACGGAGCCTTTTTCGGGAATGACAGGCACGATTCCGCGCTCCAGCATCGCCTCGACCAGCGCCACTGTTTCGGGGCGCACGCCCGACGCGCCGCGTCCGAGCGACATCAGCTTCAGCGCCATGACGAGGCGGACGATCTCCGGCTTCAGCGGTGCGCCGACGCCGCAGCAATGCGACAGGATGAGGTTTCTTTGAAGAGTGGCCACGTCGGCTGCGGGAATGCGGACGCTGGCGAGTTTGCCGAAACCGGTATTGATGCCGTAGACGGCGTCCGCCCCGCCGGCGATTTCGGCAATCCGGGCGGCGGCGGCGGCGATGCGCGGGTGGGATGACGGGTCGAGGCGGACGGGCTCGGAGCTGCGATAGATGCGTTCCAGCGTTTCGAGCGAAACGGCGCCGGGGTGGAGGGTGAGGGTCATGATGCCCTCCGGCGGCTTGAAGAAAAATCGAAAGCCTTCAAGCGGAGGCGCTCTACGTTGCCCCCCTCTGTCCTGCCGGACATCTCCCCCACAAGGGGGGAGATTACGCTGGCCTCTTTGCCCGCGCTAATCGCCAATGTTGCAGGACGGGAGCCGGCGCAAATGGCCGGCCTGACCTCCCCCCTTGTGGGGGAGATGTCCGACAGGACAGAGGGGGGCGCGAAGGGGCGCGGCGCTGAATAAATTACTACTTCCCTCATCCCACGATCACCCTGTTCAAGGGATTGAAGCCGATGCGGTACGGCAGTTCCGCAGGGTGCTTGACATCCCACACCGCTAACTCCGCTCGTTTCCCGACCTCGATCGTGCCGATCTCGTCCTGCAGTCGGAGCGCCCGCGCTGCGTTCCGCGTCACGCCGGCAAGCGCTTCTTCCGGCGTCAGGCGGAAAAGCGTCGAAGCCATGTTCATCACCAGAAGCAGGGAAGCGAGCGGCGAGGAGCCAGGATTGCAATCGGTCGCAATGGCGATCGGCACGCCGGCCTTTCTCAGCGCATCGACCGGCGGCGGCTGCTTTTCGCGCAGGAAATAGAAGGCGCCGGGAAGCAACACCGCGACAGTGCTACTCTTCGCCATCGCCTCGACGCCCGTCTCGTCCAGATATTCGAGGTGATCGGCCGACAGCGCGCCATAGGAGGCGGCGAGCGCCGCGCCGCCGAGATTGGACAATTGCTCGGCGTGGAGCTTGATCGGAATGTCGAGCTTCTTCGCTTTCTCGAAAACGCGGGCGATCTGCTCGGGCAAAAAGGCGATGCCCTCGCAGAAGCCATCGACGGCATCGGCAAGTTCCTCGACATAGGCGATATCGAGGCCTGGCAGGACGACTTCGTCGATATAGGCGTCGGCACAGCCTTTATATTCCGTCGGCACGGCGTGGGCGGCGAGATAGCTTGTCCTCACGCGGACATCGCGGATTTCGCCAAGCCGCCGCGCCGCGCGCAGCATCTTCAACTCGTCCTCGACTGTCAGCCCGTAGCCGGACTTGACCTCGATCGTGCGCACCCCCTCGGCAATCAGCGCATCGAGACGAGGAAGGGCCACTTCCACCAGTTCCTCCTCGGAAAGCGCGCGTGTCGCCTTGACCGTCGAGACGATGCCGCCGCCGGCGCGTGCGATCTCCTCATAGGTCGCGCCTTCCAGCCGCATTTCGAATTCTTTCGCCCGATTGCCGCCGAAAACGAGATGGGTGTGGCAATCGATCAGGGCCGGCGTGACGAGCCTGCCGCCGAGATCGTCGATCTCGACGCCATGCCATTCCGCCGGCCGCTCCGCCGCCCCGCCGACCCAGGCAATGCGCCCCTCGTCAATGGCGATCGCGCCTTTTTCAATCAGCCCATAGGCGCGCCCGCCTTCGGCCATGGTGGCGATCGTCGCGTTGGTGAGGATTTTGTGCCGGGCGCTCATTTCAGCCATTCACATGTGCATGTTTGACGCTATTATGTATAGACATATCGAGTCAATACGGACCCAGCCCATGCAGAGCATTTTTGCCGAACGCGCGCTCCTTCCCGAGGGATGGGTCGAAAAGGTGCTGGTGGCGATCGGCGAGGACGGCCGTATCGCCCAGGTGGAAAACGAGAGCGCAGCAAAGCCTGAAGCCCTGCATGTTCCCATTCTCCTGCCGGCGCTCGGCAATCTTCACAGCCATACCTTCCAGCGCGCCATGGCGGGGCTGGCCGAGCGGCGCGGGCCTTCGGAGCGCGATAGTTTCTGGACGTGGCGCGCGGTCATGTACCGCTTCCTCGACCTCCTGACGCCGGATGAAATCGAGGCGGTCGCGGCCTTCGCCTTCATGGAGATGCAGGAGGCGGGCTTTGCGGCCGTGGCCGAGTTCCACTACCTTCACAATCAGCCGGGCGGCGCGGCCTATGCCGATCCGGGCGAGCTTTCGGCCCGTATCGCCGTTGCTGCTCGGGAAACGGGGATCGGGCTGACCCTGCTGCCGGTTTATTACCGGCAGGGCGGGGTGGACGGCCGCCCGCTCGCCGGCGGGCAGTTGCGCTTCGGCAACGATCTCGACAGTTTCGCGACACTCATGGAGCGCGCGAAAGGGATTGTGCACAACCTGCCGGCCGATACCGGCCTCGGCATCGCGCCGCATTCGCTCCGCGCCGTGCCGCCGGACGATCTGAAGGCGCTCGAAAACTGGCTGCCCGAGCAGCCTTTCCATATGCACATCGCCGAGCAGGCGGCCGAGGTGGAGGAAATGCTTGCTATCCTCGGCGCGCGGCCGGTCGAATGGCTGCTCGAACATCTGCCGGTCGATGATGGCTGGTGCCTCATCCACTGCACCCATATGGAACCCTATGAAACGGAGGCGCTGGCCCGAACCGGTGCGGTCGCGGGGCTCTGCCCGGTGACGGAAGCCAATCTCGGCGACGGCATTTTCGATGCCACCCGTTTCGCGGCGAGCGGCGGACGGTTGGGCGTCGGGTCCGATTCCAACATTCTGATCAGCGTCAACGAGGAATTGCGGCAACTCGAATATTCGCAGCGGCTGCGTGATCGCGCGCGCGTGGTCATGGCGGAGAGCGGCCACTCGGCCGGCCGCCGGCTCTATGACCGCGCGCTTGCCGGCTCCGCCCAGGCGCTCGGCCGCCATGCAGGCGCCATCGCGCCGGGAAAATGGGCCGATCTCGTCGCGCTGTCGCCGCGCGAGGCCTTTCCCATGAGCAACCATCCCGACCTGCCGCTCGACGGCTGGGTCTTCACGAACGACCATGTCGTCACCGACCTCTGGTCCGGCGGCCGGCATAGGGTGCGGGAAGGCCGCCACACAGGACGGGACGCGATAGCCGCGCGCTATCGCGCCTGCCTTGCCGCGATCGCGGAGCGGATGTGAGGCGGGCGCCGCGCTCCTCCTACCGCGACATCCGCGCGGAAATCTCGCGCCGCATAGGCGAGCGTGTCTGGGTGCCGGGCGCGCTTATCCCCGGCGAGGAGGTGCTGGCGCTGGAATTCGGCTGCGCCCGCGCCACCGTCAACCGGGCGCTGCAGGATCTGGCGCGATCGGGCCTGATCGAGCGCCGGCGCAAGGCCGGAACGCGCGTCGCGCTCCATCCCGTGCGCGAGGCTCGGTTTGTCATCCCGCTGGTGCGGCAGGAGGTCGAGGCCAAGGGCGCGGCCTACCGCTTCCGGCTGCTTTCGCGCGAGACCACCCAGCCGCCCGAACTGGTCCGGGCCCGGCTCGGCCTCGGCATCGACGCGGAACTACTGCATGTGCGGCTTCTGCATCTCGCCGATAACGCGCCCTATCTCTACGAGGACCGCTGGATCAATCTCGACGCCGTGCCGGCGGCGCGGGAGGCCAATTTCGAGGCCGAGAATCCGAATGAATGGCTGGTCGGCCACGCGCCTTTCAGCCGCGCGGAATATGGTTTCCTCGCCGCGCGCGCGGACGCCGAGGAAGCCGCGTTTCTGCAAATCGCGTCAGCGGAATCGGTGCTTGTCTCCGAACGCCTCACCTGGCTGCTCGACAAGCCGATCACACTGGTGCGCATGATCTATCCGCCGGGCCACCGCATCGTGACACGGCTTTGACGAGTGCGCCGCGCGCGAGGCTCTGGAAAGGATGAAAATCTCTTGCCCTCTTGACCGCGCCGATCCACTTTCCGGATCGCGCTCGGAATTGGATAAGCTGGATGACATTTTCCATAAA
>JBQCEL010000240.1:0-4340 GCA_051960255.1 Rhizobiaceae bacterium | reverse complement strand
CGCCGATGCGGCTGCCGCGTGGCCGGCTCCTGAAATAGGCGTCCGCCTCTGAATCGCTTACCTTTTCCACCGGCCCGCGCACCCTGACCTGCCGGCGAAGCGATTTCCAATGGAAGCAGAGCGCCGCCTTCATCGAAGACAACAATTCCCGCCCTTTGTTGCTCTCGAAATTGGTGTAGAAGACGAAGCCATGTTCGTCATAACCCTTCAAAAGCACCATGCGTACGTCCGGCAATCCGCTCTCGTCCACGGTTGCGAGCGCCATGGCGTTGGGGTCGTTCGGCTCGCTCTTTTCCGCCTCGGCCAGCCATTTCCTGAAAAGGACATACGGCTCGTCGGATTGCACAAAGTCATCGCTTGTTAACACTGTCTCGTTCATAGTGCCTCCGTGGGGCCGGTCGGGTATTCCGCACTGTCAATTCAGCGCAAAGCCTTAAGATATTGAATCCCTGAATGCTCGCAAAGATCGCCTTGCTGCCGAAGATTTTTGTTGATCCAGCCACGGTTTCTAAATGTCGTCCTTTCCCTTACGGAAGGGTGGCCATGGCGGTTGTACTCGCCGCGCCGCTTCTGCTCAGCGCCTGCGGGTCAAGCAACATTCTTGCCAAGGCGGAGGTGGACAGATCGCTGGTGACAGGCTCGGTTGCCCCCGCCTCCCCAGCGCCCTCCCGGCCACAGGCCGATCCGTTCCCCGAAACCTCCCCGCAGGCCGCCTCGGACGAGACCACCATTCGGAATGCGGTCTCCTCCGCGAATTTGAAGGCGACCGGTGGCAAGGACATTTCCTGGGCCAATCCCGCGACCGGCTCGAGCGGCGAAATCTCCGCCGTCACGGAATACAGACAGGATGACATCCTCTGCCGCCGCTTCACTACCTCGCGCCAGAGTTTCGACGGGGTCGCGCTCTATCATGGCGACACCTGCCTGGACAGCACGGGCGTCTGGCGGATGATGAATTTCCAGGCGTCCTGACCCGCTTCGCGGTCGGGCAAAGATAAGGCCCCGCTCTGGAATTTCTTCCTAGCCGGACGCATATTAGGCGCGAATTGTTCAACCCTTTTCCCGGCAGGCATGAGGCATGCGCGATCCCTATGACGTTCTGGGCGTTTCCAGGAGCGCCACGGCGAAAGAAATAAAGTCGGCTTACCGCAAGCTGGCCAAGAAATATCATCCCGACCAAAACCCGGACGATCCAAAGGCCAAGGACAGATTCGCCGAGGCGAACCAGGCCTATGAGATCGTCGGCGACGAGAAGAACAGGGGCGCTTACGACCGCGGCGAGATCGATGCCGAGGGTAAGCAGAAATTCCAGGGCTTCGAAGGCGCGGCGGGCGCTGGCGGCGATCCGTTCGCCGGGTTTCGCCGTTCGCAGGGCGGGCCGGGCGGAACGCATTTTGAATTCCGTTCCAGCACCGCCGGTAGCGATGCCTTCGGCGGCGCGCATGACATCTTCAGCGAGATTTTCGGCAATGCGTTTTCGCAGGGCGACGGGGCGCAGCACGGCGCCCGCCGCCAGAACGTTGCGGGCGCGGACATTAACGCGGTCCTGGACGTCGATCTGGAGGATGTTGCGAGCGCCGGCAAGGTGACGGCCGTTTTCCCCGACGGTCACAAGATCGCGGTGAAGCTGCCGCGCTATGTGGAAGACGGCCAGACCATCCGGTTGAAAGGGCAGGGCGAGCAATCGCCCTTTGGCGGCCCGCCCGGCGACGCACTGGTCAAGATCAGATTCCGCAAACACCCACGGTACCGGGTCGAGGGGCGCGACCTCCATGCCGATCTTCCCGTCCAACTGCGCGACGCTGTTCTCGGCGCCAAGCTGGCGGTCGAGACGCCGACGGGCAAGATTTCGCTCTCCATTCCCGCTTGGTCGAGTTCGGACAAGGTGCTGCGCCTTAAGGGAAGGGGATTGCCACTGAAAGCCTCCGGTCAGGGAGACTTCTACGTCCATGTCCGCGTCATGCTTCCCGAAGGCGGCGACCCCGAACTGGAGGCGCTGATGAGGAAGGCCAAGGTCTGATTGCGGTCCTTTCCGGCTGTTTACTCGGCTGATAGACGCTTGAAGGCGTCAAAAGCCTGTGCGATAGGCACAGCTTGGAGCATGTTTTCGAAAAGCGGAAACCGGTTTTCGGTTAGCAACATGCTCCAACTGTTGTCTTGGCCGCATTTGTGCCATGCAAAGCGATCCCACTTTGCTGCAAAATGCTCTGGGCGTGCATCGCGGAGACGTGTGAAATGGCAATCGAAAATGGCCTCATGGCGGGCAAGCGCGGGCTGGTATTGGGGGTCGCCAACAATCGCTCCATCGCCTGGGGCATTGCCAAGGCGTGCGCCGCGCAGGGAGCGGAACTGGTCCTCACCTATCAGGGCGACGCGCTGAAGAAGCGTGTGGAGCCGTTGGCGCAGGAACTCGGCGCCCATCTCGGCGGCCATTGCGACGTCACCGACATGACGACGGTAGATGCCGTCTTCGAGGAGGTTCGCCGTCGTTGGGGCAAGCTCGATTTTCTCGTCCATGCGATTGCCTTCTCCGACAAGGACGAACTGACCGGCCGCTATGTCGAGACATCGCGGGAGAATTTCCTGCGCACGATGGATATTTCGGTCTATTCGCTGACCGCCGTCGCCAAGCGCGCCGAGCCGCTGATGACGGATGGCGGCTCGATCCTGACGCTGACCTATTATGGCGCCGAAAAGGTCATGCCGCATTACAACGTCATGGGCGTGGCCAAGGCGGCTCTCGAGGCAAGCGTGCGTTACCTCGCCGTCGATCTTGGCGGCAAGGGCATCCGCGTTAATGCTATTTCGGCGGGTCCCATCAAGACGCTGGCCGCCTCCGGCGTCGGCGATTTCCGCTACATCCTACGCTGGAACGAGTATAATTCGCCGCTGAAACGCAGCACGACGATCGAGGAGGTTGGCGAATCGGGGCTCTATTTCCTCTCCGATATGGCGCGCGGCGTGACCGGTGAAATCCACCACGTCGATTCCGGCTATCACGTCGTCGGCATGAAGGCGGTCGACGCGCCCGACATCTCCGTCATCAAAGACTAGTCCCGACCGCAAGCCAAGAGGAGTGCAGCGAGCATGTATCCGCTGACCTACTTCGTGCGTCACGGCCAGACCGATTACAATGCCGACGGCCGCCTCCAAGGTCAGGCTGATCCGGACATCAACGCGCTTGGACGCCGCCAGGCCGACGAGAATGGCGAAAAGCTCGCGCGGCTGCTCGGCAAGGCGGAGGGCTTCGACTTCGTCGCCAGCCCGCTCCGTCGCACCCGTGAGACGATGGAGCGCATCCGCATCAAGATGGAATTGCCGGCCGAAGGCTACCGCACCGATCCGCGCCTCATGGAACTGAATTTCGGCGACTGGCAGGGCTTCACTTTTGCCGAGATCGAAGCGCGGACGCCCGGAGCGACCGCGCCGCGTCTAAAGGATAAATGGGATTTCGTGCCGCCCGGCGCCCATGCCGAGAGTTACGCCATGCTGGCAGAGCGCGTGAAAGGCTGGCTCGCCGAACTCAACGTGCGGACGATCTGCGTCGCCCATGGCGGCGTGATCCGCTCGCTTTTCCACATTGTCGAGCATGTTCCGGGACGTGAGGCGGCGAACATCGAAACGCCGCAGGACCGGATTCTCAAGCTCGAGAATGAGCGGCTGACCTGGCTCTGAATCCGGCCGGCCCTCAAGCCTTTTATTCCGGCAGTTGCATGTCGGTAATAAGGTTCTGGCCGCCGACTTTGTCATAGGCGATGACCACGTCCATGCCTTCCTTGATGGAATCGATGTCAAATTCGCCCGGCAGTTTGTAGGACTTGCCGTCGTCCAGCGTGATCGTCGACTTTTCGCGATCGATCTTCTTGATATGCCCTTCGGTTTCCGCAGCGAATGCCGCGGCCGTAAGCGTCATCATAATGGCGATGGCGGCGATCAGGCTTCGCATTTGTTTTTCCTGCATGATCTGTTGAAAGCAGTTCCCCGCTTCAGCAAAGCAGAAACAGGGCGAATGTGTCAAAACTAAATCGGCCCGAGGGCCTCGGTTTGACCACGGCAAAAAAGGCCGGTAGAGGGTCGGGAAACGAGCAAGCCGGTTTTGGATTGGGATGAACGATCCGCCGGATTCCGGGCCAGGAAACAATGTCTCACAACACGTTCGGCCATCTCTTTCGCGTGACGACCTGGGGCGAGAGCCATGGCCCGGCTTTGGGCTGCGTCGTCGATGGCTGCCCGCCTGGTATCCGCTTTACGCGCAAGAACATCCAGGACGAACTCGACCGCCGCCGTCCCGGACAGTCGCGCTTCGTCACCCAGCGGCGCGAGCCGGACGAGGTCAAGGT
>JBQCEL010000239.1:0-9491 GCA_051960255.1 Rhizobiaceae bacterium | reverse complement strand
CTCGTTTCGGTGCTTTTCATGATTGTCGTCGCGCTTGCCACCGCGGAAGCCACTCAGATCGTCGGCGTTCTCCTGGTCTTCGCGCTCATGGTGGCGCCGGCTGCCTCGGCGATGCGCCTCGCATCGGGCACGCGCTCCGGCGTCGTGCTGTCCGTTCTTCTTGCCCTGGTGACGGCCTGGATCGGTCTTGCGCTCGCCTATTGGACGGATTGGCCGACGAGTTTCTGGATCACCGCTCTCGGCGCTGCTTCCTATCTGCTGAGCGGTTTGAAAGCGGCAAAATGGCGGCTTGCCGTGGTATGACATAGGAAGGACCAGCATTGCGGGCAGGCGCGGCGGCGCCCATTTTGGTGTAAGCAGTGACGGATGAAATCAGGCGTCGAAGGGAAGTAAGATGGCAGGTCTAGACATGACCAGGAACCAGAAGCTCGTCTTTGGCGTCCTCTCCCGCACGGGCACTCCGCTCAGCGCCTATCAAATTCTCGATGAACTCCGTACGGAAGGCTTTCGCGCGCCGTTGCAGGTCTATCGGGCTCTCGACCAGTTGCGCGGCCTCGGCATAGTCCATCGGCTGGAAAGCATGAACGCCTTCGTAGCCTGCTCCCATCCCGCCGACCATTCGCATACGGACGAGCCTATCGGTTTCGCCATCTGCGAGCGCTGCGGCGCCGTCGCCGAGATCGATGACCAGGATTTCCAGTCGTTCATCGACGGCATCAGCAGGCGGACCGGCTTCCATCCCGAAAAGACGACCGTGGAAATCCGCGGTCTTTGCAGGGATTGCGCCACGGCGTAGCGGCTAAAATCTTCATTACAGCGACCTCGCCGTAGAACCTTCTACATTCCCGCAGCGTTAACCATCGAGGATCTCAGGAGGCGCTGTTGCTCAATCCGCTCATTTTAAACCTCGGACACAGGGACGTGATTGCGCCCCTCGAGCGGGCGGCGCTGGAAAACATCGTTACAAAGGTCGAATATTATCGCGCGGGCCAGGATATCGTGACGGAGGGGTCGCATCCGAAAGAGAGTTGTCTCATGATCGAGGGCTTCTCGGCGCGCTCCCACGTCGTCGAGGAAGGTCAGCGGCAGTTGACGGCCATCCATATACCTGGCGATTTCGTCGACCTTCACAGCCTGCTTCTGAAAGTCATGGACCATGGCGTGGTGGCGCTTACCAATTGCGTCGTGAGCAAGGTTCCGCATGAGAGTCTGAGGGCAATCAGCGCCGAATATCCCCACCTCACCCGCATGCTCTGGCTGAGCACGGTTGTCGATGCCGCCATCCACCGGGCCTGGATCGTCTCGATGGGACGCCGCTCTTCGGTAGGCCAGGTCGCGCATCTCCTGTGTGAATTATACTTGCGCCTGAAGGCGGTCGACCTCACCCATGAGTACAGCTTTGAGCTACCAATCACGCAGGTGCAACTCGGCGATATGATGGGCCGGTCGGTCGTCCATGTGAACCGCATCCTGCAATTCCTGCGGCGGAAGGGGCTCATCGCATGGCGCGGCACCAGCCTCACCATTCTCGATTGGGAGCGTCTGCAGGCGATAGCGGGATTCGACCCGACCTATCTCAGCCTCAGGGTCGAGCCGCGCTGACAACCTCGTCATCGCGGCCACTTCTCCATCTCGCCGGTGGAAATCCTGCATGGAACCACAAGCCGGGTTGATATGGCAGGCTTATTTACATATTGCCCATTTCCATCCGTCCTCGGCATACCGTAAGAAGAAACAGAACCGTGGCGGGAGGAAATCATGGCGCGTCACCATTTCCGCTGTCCAAAACCGACGAAGAAAACCGCCCGACACGTACCGGTTCAGGGAGGCGTCCAATGGCGGCGGCGCTGAGACAAGAAGGCCGCGCAAAAGCTGCGGCCGCCGCCGAAAGCGCGCCGGCCGTTCGCCTCGACGGCGTGACGATCGAATTTGCGCTCGCGCGCGGTCAGAGATTCCGTGCGGTAGCCGATGCGAGCCTCACCGTCGGCAGTCAGGAATTCGTCGCCATCATCGGTCCGACCGGTTGCGGCAAATCCACGCTTCTCAACGCATCCGCGGGTCTGTTTGGCCCGGCGGCCGGCAGCGTCTCAATCTTCGGCGCGCCGCTCTCCGGCATCAACCGGCAGGCGGGCTATCTCTTCCAGCAGGATGCGCTGATGCCGTGGAAGACGGCGCTCGAAAACGTCGCGATCGGGCTTGAGGTGGCCGGCACGAAGCAGCGCGAGGCGCGCGAACGAGCAAGGAGATGGCTCGGCCGGGTCGGTCTTGCCTCGTTCTGTGACCGCTATCCGCACATGCTTTCGGGCGGCCAGCGCAAGCGCGTCGCGCTGGCGCAGGTTCTTATCCGCGATCCCAAGATCATCCTTATGGACGAGCCTTTCGGGCCGCTCGACGCGCAGACGCGCGTCATCATGGGCGATCTCCTGCTGAAGCTTTGGTCGGAGGACCGCAAGGCGGTGATGTTCGTCACGCACGATCTGGAAGAGGCGATCGCGCTTGCCGACCGCGTGGTGGTGATGTCGGCCGGCCCCTCGGCGCGTCTGATCGGCGATTTCCCGATAGCGCTGCCGCGCCCGCGCGACATTTCCGAGATCAAGCTCGAACTGGCATTCCAGACCATTCACCGCGAGATCTGGCGCCTGCTGAAGCAGGAAGTGCTGAAGACCTATGGGGACCTGGAGGAGGCCGGAAAATGAACCGTCTGAGCCTCCTTTCCCTCCAAATCCTGGTGGCGGTCGTCATTGTCGCCTTCTGGCAGGTCGCCTCGACGACGCACCTTTTTGGTAATCCGGATAACATCTCCTTCTTCTTCTCCACGCCCTCCGCCGTCGCCACGCAAATATGGAAATGGTTCGCCGAAGGCACGATCTGGTATCACCTCTGGATCACATTGCTGGAATCGATGCTCGCCTTCGCCATCGGCGCGCTAGGCGCGCTCATCGTCGGCTTCTGGTTCGCGCGCAAGGAGCGCCTTGGCGCGGTTTTCGATCCCTACATCAAGGCCGCCAACGCCCTGCCCCGCGTCGTATTGGCGCCGATCTTCACGCTCTGGTTCGGTCTCGGCATCTGGTCGAAGGTGGCGCTCGGCGTGACGCTGGTCTTCTTCATCGTCTTCTTCAACGTCTATCAGGGCGTCCGCGAGGTGAACGCGACAGTGCTGTCCAACGCGCGAATGCTTGGCATGAGCGAGCGCCAGCTCCTGCGCCATGTCTATATGCCCTCGGCGCTCTCCTGGGTGTTCTCCTCGCTGCACACCTCGGTCGGCTTCGCGGTCGTTGGCGCGGTGGTCGGCGAATATTTGGGCGCCGCCGCCGGTCTCGGCTATCTCATCCAGCAGGCCGAGGGCGTCTTCGATGTCGGCGGTGTCTTCGCCGGCATGTTCGTGCTCGCCGCCTTCGTGCTCCTCATCGACTGGATCATGACAATCATCGAGAGACGGCTTCTCGTCTGGCGCCCGGAATTCTCGAAACAAGGCAAATAATCCAAAGGAGGAAGACCATGAAATTCTTGTCCAGGCTGACGGCCGTCGCCGCGGCATTGATGATGATGGGAGGCGGCGCGATGGCTGCCTCGAAAGTGACGCTCGCCATCGGCGGCGCGTCGTGCCTGTGCTACCTGCCGACCGTGCTCGCCAAGCAGCTCGGCGAATATGAAAAGGCCGGCGTCGACGTCAATCTCGTCGATTTCAAGGGCGGTTCGCAATCGCTGACGGCGGTTCTCGGCGGCAGCGCCGATGTCGTGTCGGGCTATTTCGACCACACCGTCGAGCTTGCCGCCAAGAAGCAGCATCTCCAGGCCTTCGTGATCTATGACCGCTATCCCGGCCTTGTTCTGGTCGTGTCGCCCAAGCAGACCGGCAAGATCAAGTCGGTGAAGGATCTCGCCGGCAAGAAGGTCGGCGTCAGCGCGCCCGGCTCCTCGACCGATTTCTTCCTCAAATATCAGTTGGTAAAGGCCGGGCTGAAGAAGGATTCAGCTGCCGTCATCGGCGTCGGCCTCGGCGCTACGGCGGTCGCCGCCATGGAGCAGGGCCAGATTGACGCGGCCGTCATGCTCGATCCGGCCGTCACCGTGCTGCAGAACAAGTACAAGGATCTCACTCTCCTGTCCGACACGCGCACGCAGAAGGACACGGAGAAGGTCTTCGGCGGCGATTATCCCGGTGGCGCCTTCTATACGCGGCCGGAATGGATCAAGGCGCATACCAAGGAGACGCAGGCGCTCACCAATGCGATGGTCGCGACGCTGAAATGGATCCACAGCCACAGTGCCCAGGAGATCATGGACAAGATGCCGCCGAACCTCGTCGGCGCCGACAAGGCCTCCTATCTCGCCGCGCTGAAGAACACGATCCCCATGTATTCGACGACCGGGCTGATGGACCCGAAGGGAGCGCAGGCCGTGCTCGATGTGTTCAAGATCGGCTCCCCCGACGTCGCCAAGGCCAATATCGACATCACCAGGACCTACACCAACGCCTTCGTGAAGAAGGCCGACAAGACGGTGAAATAAGAGCAGGTTAGATGGATCGCCATTGGCGGAGCGTGCCCCCTCATCCGGCAGGCGGATGAGGGGCATCGCGAGGCGCCCGTTTTCATTCCGATAAGCCAAAACGCTGAGCCAATCGGAAGCACTATTCTTCCTGTAGACGCTCCCTCCGCCGATCACTATGTTCCCGCCAGCATAGGAGCATTTCATGACGGCACACCGCACCGAATCCGACACTTTCGGCCCCATCGACGTTCCCGGTGACCGCTATTGGGGCGCGCAGACGCAGCGCAGCTTCCAGAATTTCCGGATCGGGACGGACCGTATGCCGCTGCCGCTCATCCATGCGCTCGGCCTCATCAAGCGCGCCGCGGCCGAAACCAACATGCAGCTCGGCAGGCTCGACCCGTCGCTCGGCAAGGCAATAGCGGCGGCGGCCGACGAGGTGGCGAACGGGAAGTTGGATGACCATTTCCCGCTTGTCGTCTTCCAGACCGGCTCGGGAACCCAGACCAATATGAACGCCAATGAGGTCATCGCCAACCGGGCGATCGAGATGCTGGGCGGAGAACTCGGCTCAAAGAAGCCGGTCCATCCGAACGACCACGTCAATATGAGCCAATCGTCGAACGACACCTTCCCGACCGCCATGCATGTCGCGGCGGCGCGCGAGACGACTATTCATCTCCTGCCCTCGCTGACCAATCTGACGGAGGAACTTGCGACCAAGGCAGAGGAATTTAAGGACATCGTCAAGATCGGCCGCACCCATACGCAGGACGCCACGCCGCTGACGCTTGGCCAGGAATTTTCCGGCTATGTCGCGGCGCTCGAACTCGGCAAGAAGCGTATCCTTGCTTCCCTTGAAGACGTCTACGCGCTGGCGCAGGGCGGCACCGCGGTCGGGACAGGCCTCAACGCGCCGAAGGGCTTCGATACCGGCATCGCCGCGCAACTGGCAAAGATCACCCACCTGCCCTTCCGCACGGCGTCGAACAAGTTCGAGGCGCTGGCATCGCATGGCGCGCTCGCCAATTTCCACGGCAGTCTCGCGGCGCTCGCCACCGATCTCTTCAAGATCGCCAACGACATCCGCTTCCTCGGCTCCGGTCCGCGCTCCGGCCTCGGCGAATTGCGCCTGCCGGAAAACGAACCCGGCTCCTCGATCATGCCGGGCAAGGTCAACCCGACCCAGGCGGAGGCGCTGACCATGGTGGCGACCGAGGTGATCGGCAACAACGCCGCCGTGCTGATGGCCGCGAGCCAGGGCCATTTCGAACTGAACGTCTTCAAGCCGGTCATCGCGCTCAACGTGCTGCGCTCGATCAAGCTGTTGTCCGACGCCATGCAGTCCTTCGCCGAGAACTGCGTCGCCGGCATCGAGGCCGACGAGACGCGCATCGCCGATCTCATGGGCCGCTCGCTGATGCTGGTGACGGCGCTTGCGCCGACGATCGGCTATGACAATGCCGCCAAGATCGCCAAGACCGCGCACAAGAACGGCACGACCTTGCGCGAGGAGGCGGTGAAGAGCGGCCTCGTCAGCGAAGCGGATTATGACCGCATCGTGCGCCCGGAGACGATGATCGAACCTGGCTGATATCAGCTCTGACCAAACCGCGCGGCGATAGCGCCGATGGTCTGTTGATCCTCGGCGCTTCTTTCTTTGGTCGCCGCGACGAGGCAGGCCTCGGAGCGCAAAATGACGCCGTCTCCCAATATCCTCAGATGATTGGCGCGAAGCGTCGAGCCTGTCGTGGTGATGTCGACGATGATATCGGCCAGACCGGCGGCCGGCGCGCCTTCGGTCGCGCCGAGGCTCTCGACGATGCGATAGACTTGTATGCCATGCATCTGCGAGAAGAATTGCTGGGTCAGCCGCCAATATTTGGTGGCGATCCTGAGCCGCCGTCCAAGCCGATGGCGGAAATCGGCGGCGACGTCGTCGAGATCGGCCATCGTCTCGACATCGAGCCAGACATCGGGCACCGCCACCACCACGTCGGCCCGGCCGAAGCCCAGCCGCGCCACGGTTTCGGTGCGTTTCTCCCAATCCGAAAAGGTCTCGCGCAGCAGGTCCTCGCCGGTCACGCCGAGATCGACGCGGCCCTCTCCCACTTCACGCGCGATCTCCGAAGCGGAAAGGAAGGCGATCTCGACATTCTCCAGCGAGGCCATGCGCGCATTGTATTGCCGCTGATCAGCGAGCGGCTCGATCGCCATGCCGGCTTTCTGGAAGGCTTCGAGGGCCTGATCCTTGAGCCGGCCCTTGGAGGGAAGCGCGAGCGTGACGGTCATGGCCGGCTCCCGCCAGTCGGTCGCCTTTTACCCCCACTCCTAACCCCTCCCCACAAGGGGGAGGGGAACACGGCGGCGAATCCCCCTCCCCCTTGTGGGGAGGGGTTAGGGGTGGGGGTCTCATAGAGGGTGGGGGTCGAACAGAACAAAATCATGACCTGCCCCGCAATTCCTCCACCCGGTCGAGCCAGACGGAAAAGCCGACGGCGGGAATGGGTTTTTCCGCTCCGAGCAGCGTCAACAGCCTGTCATAACGACCGCCGCCCAGAAGCGGACGCTCCTCCCCTGCCGCCGCTATCTCGAACACCAACCCGGTATAATAATCGAGCGGCCGGCCGAAGGCGGCGTCATAGCGGATCGACTCCAGCGGCACGCCTTCCGCCTTTATCGCCTCCACGCGCGCGGCGAAATGATCCAGCGCCGGGCCGAGCGACAGCCGCGCCTCGGCGCAGAAGCGCGAGAGTTCCGCCGCTGCCTTGCCGAGCGGCGCGCGGATGGAAAGGAAGGTCTTCAGCGCCGCGAAGGCCTCGTCGGCGAGCCGAACGCTCCTCAGTTCCGCCTTTTCGATCAGCCGCCGCGCGATGCTGGCAGGCGAGCGGCCAGCGTCGGGCGACAGGCCCGTGGCCTTCATTCTTTCCTCGATATAATCGGCAAGCCGCTCATGATCGCCGTCGGCGACCAGCGCGGTTATGGCGGATTCCAGTTGCCCGCTCCTTGACGGATTGGCGAGATCGGCCAGCGCCGCCGCGAGCACGGCGCTCGACCCGAAGGCGCGCGCGAGCCGCATGCGCCAGCCGCGCGGCAGGCCGAGCGCCAATAGCACCGCCTCGAAGAGCGACTGGTCGCCAAGCGTGACAGAGAGCGCCACGCCCGGCAGCACACGTTGGAGAAGCCGGTGCGCGTCGGCGATGCTTCTGGCGTCGACGCGCGCCGTTTCCACATCGCCAAGGTCTTCAATGCCGGCCTGGAAGAACTCGTTTTCGCCGTCGCGCCGCTGACGGAACACCTCGCCGAGATAGGCATAGCGGCGCGGCGTCGCCGCGTGGCTGGCGATATGGCCGATACAGACGGGAATGGTGAATTCGGGGCGCAGGCAAAGACTCTCGCCGGTTTCGCTCTCGGTCAGGAAAATACGGCGTCGCAAATCCTCGCCCGCCATGTCGAGAAAGGGATCGGCCGGCTGCAGGATCGGCAGATCGACAATCTCAGCGCCGCGCTCGGCGAAGAGCGCGAGAAGATCGGGAGCGATAGCGGGGGAGGTCATGCAACGCGCCTTTTCTCCCCCCTTGAGGGGGAGATGGCTGCGAAGCGGCCAGAGGGGGTCGGCAGAGGCAGCGCGCGGCATAAAAGAACGCTGAAGACGGCCGTGGCGACCCCACCCCGATCCGCTGCGCGGATCGACCCTCCCCTCAAGGGGGAGGGAATGGATCGGCGCATGGCCGTGGCAACCCCACCCGGCCGCGGGGCGGCCACCCTCCCCTCAAGGGGGAGGGAAAAGAGCGCGCGCGTCACCGTCCCCGCTCCGCCTTCTGCGCATCTAGAATTCGCCGCACGGCCGCGACGAGGTCGCCTTCCGGCGCCGTCACCTGCCCCGGCCGCGCTTCCTTGTATTCGGTGTGATCGGCGATCGCCGCCGCCTGCCGCCGGCCCTCGACCATGTCCTTGATCTGCACTTCGCCGCTGGCGCGCTCGTCGCCGCCCTGGATGACGACGCAGGGCGCTCCACGCCTGTCGGCATATTTCATCTGCGCCTTCATGCCGGCGCCGCCGAGATAAAGTTCGGCGCGGATGCCGGCCTGCCTGAGGTCCGAAACCATCTTCTGATAGCGGCCGAGGCTTTCCGTATCCTTGTCCATGACCAGCACGACGACCGGCGCGACAACTTCGGCCTGATCGAGCTTGCCCAGATTCTTCAGCGCGGTCATCAGCCGCGAGACGCCGATGGAAAAACCGGTCGCCGGCACCGGCTCGCCGCGGAAGCGCGAGACGAGCCCGTCATAGCGCCCGCCGCCGCCGACCGAGCCGAAGCGCACGACGACGCCGTCCTCGTTCGGGATTTCGGCGAGAAGCTCGGCTTCATAGACAGGGCCGGTATAATATTCGAGGCCTCGCACGACAGAGGGATCGATGCGGATGCGTTTGGTCCCATAACCCGCCGCCTCTACCAGAGAGGCAATTTCATCTAGCTCGGTAAGTCCGGCAGCAGCCGTAGAACTGTCACTGAACTTGCGGCGCAAGTAAGCAGTTTGAGAGTGGTTCCGACGAACAAACCATTTCTCCCCGATCTTACTCAATTCCATATCGGCTAATTCCGGCGCGTCCGGATTTTTTACATGGTCGAGATCAGAAAGGGCAACAGCACGGGTGAAATCTATAATCCGCCCTATCTGCTCCTCATCCAGCCCCGCTCCTTTTGTAAAATCGCCCTCGCCTTCCTTGCCGCCGTCCCAGCGGCCCGGCCCTAGCAACAGCTTCACGCCCTCCGGCCCGAACTTGTCGAGCTTGTCGATGGCCCGCAGCACCGTCAGCCGGCGGCCGGCATTCTCCTCGCCGCCCAGCCCGATCGCCTCCAGCACGCCGTCGAGCACTTTCCGATTGTTGACCCGGATAACGTAATCGCCGCGCTTGATGCCGAGCGCTTCCATCACGTCGGCCATCATCATCGCCATTTCGGCGTCGGCGGCCACGCCCGGCGTGCCGACCGT
>JBQCEL010000238.1:0-16229 GCA_051960255.1 Rhizobiaceae bacterium | reverse complement strand
GAGGCGTTGCGCATCATCTGGTATTCCTTGTCGGTCAAGGTCAGCGCCGGCGCGACGGTGATGCTATCGCCGGTATGCACGCCCATCGGATCGACGTTCTCGATCGCGCAGATGATGATGCAGTTGTCGGCGCGGTCGCGCACGACCTCCATCTCGAATTCCTTCCAGCCGAGCACCGATTCCTCGATCAGCACCTCGGTGGTCGGCGAGGCATCGAGGCCCGAGCGCACGATGTCGAAGAATTCGGCCTGGTTGTAGGCGATGCCGCCGCCGGTGCCGCCGAGCGTGAAGGAGGGCCTGATGATCGCCGGCAGGCCGATAACGTCGAGCGCCGTCGCGGCGATCGCCATGGCGTGGCTCAGATAGCGCTGCTTGCGGTCGCCCTCGCCGAGATTCCATTCCGTTTCGAGCGCGTCAAGCGCGGCGTCGAGGTCTTCGGGATGTGACGCCTTCAATTCGGCGCGCCGCGCCTCGTGGCGGCGGCGGTCGGCGTCCTTCACCTCCGTGGCGTTGGCGAGCATGGAGCGCGGCGTTTCGAGGCCTATCTTCTTCATCGCCTCGCGGAAGAGCGCCCTGTCCTCGGCCTTGTCGATCGCCTCGGCATTCGCCCCGATCATCTCGACGCCGTAGCGTTCCAGAACGCCCATGCGCCTGAGCGACAGCGCGGTATTGAGCGCCGTCTGCCCGCCCATCGTGGGCAGGAGCGCGTCCGGCCGCTCGCGCGCGATGATCTTCGCCACCACTTCCGGCGTGATCGGCTCGATATAGGTGGCGTCGGCCAGTTCCGGGTCGGTCATGATCGTCGCCGGGTTGGAGTTCACCAGGATGATGCGGTAGCCCTCCGCCTTCAGCGCCTTGCACGCCTGCGTGCCGGAATAGTCGAATTCGCAGGCCTGGCCGATGACGATCGGTCCCGCGCCGATGATGAGGATCGACTTGAGGTCGGTGCGTTTTGGCATGGGCGGGTCCGTCGATTTTGGCTTGCGCAAAAAACCGGGCGGGCTGGCCCGGCCGGTGCGCGAGATGAGGAGTGATGTGTCTGGCTAAGCGGGCCTTATAGGGGATGAACCGCGCCGATGTAACCCCCAAAAACGCGGCTGTTTCCATCGACTTTGCCCGACGGGCTGACGTTCAACAGAAAATGTTAATCGCTGGCGGCGCATGATGGGCGAATTTCATGGCAGTTGAGTTACGCATGTTCCGAGAGCCAGGCAATTTCAAGGGCAAACCGCTGTCCCGGCTTGGATGGGGGAAGCCTCCCCGCAAAGGCGAGTCCGACCGGAGGCAGGGGGCCGGCGATGACGTCGGCACGATCAAGCGGCTCGAAGCCCGGATCCGGAAACAGGCGCGCCTTATCGCCGCCCAGAGAGAAGCGCTTGCCTATAGCCGGAAGATATTCGACCGCGCTTCCGCCGCCGCCAGCATCGGCGTCTGGCAATGCAGCCTGCCGGACGAAACGCTCCGGTGGACGGACGTGGTTTATGACATGTTCGACCTGCCGCGCGGGTCGGCGCTCGACCGCGACGAGATCGTCAAGCTCTATTCGGAGGAATCAGCCAGGGAACTCGGCAAGCGGCGCAGTAAGGCAATTGCGGAAAGAGCCGGTTTTAATCTTGATGCAGAGATCATTACCGCCAAAGGAAACAGGCGCTGGATCCGGATCACCGCCACCGTGGAGTGCGAGGGCGATGTCCCCATTCGCATCTTCGGCATGAAGCAGGATATCACAGAAGAAAAGCTGCTCGCCGACCAAACGCGCTATCTCGCCGAGTTCGACGTCATGACCGGGCTGGCGAACCGCAGCCAGTTCCAGGACCGTCTGGCCGATCTGGAGAATGGCGGTTCACCGCGGCAGTTCGGCGCGCTTCTCCTGGTCGATCTCGATGACTTCAAGGCCATCAACGACACGTTCGGCCATATCGCCGGCGACCAATGTCTCAAGGAAGCCGCGACAAGGCTGAAGCTCGTCTATGGAGGCGCGCATTTCGTTGCGCGCATCGGCGGAGACGAGTTCGCGATATTGTTGGCCGCCCATCTCGACCGGACCGCGATCGTGCATCTCGCCCGCGCAACGGTGCGCGCCATGGTCCAGCCGGCCGACGTCCAGGGGCGATTGCTTGAATTCGGCGCTTCCGTCGGAGGCGCGCTGCTCGCCGATTGCAGCCCCAGCGATCTTTTCAGCCGCGCCGACGCCGCGCTCTATGCAGCCAAGGCTGCCGGGCGGAATACTTATAGCCTGTTCGAGCCCGAAGCTCTGCCTGCGAGAACCGCGCAGGTGGCGTGAGAGCACGGGTAGCGTGGTGTGAGGCTGAAAGCCGCGGCGCGCCACCAGGATAGGCGGTGTCGCCGAAACGATCGGCGCTCACTCCGCCGGCGCCGTTTGTTCCCTATCGGGACTCGGCAGCCTTGCCGCCGTCGCGATAACAGAATCGAGCAGGCCCGGGAAAAGGCCATCGAGGGTTTCGCGGCGCAGTGAAATGAGCCGAGACGTACCGCAGGGCTCCACCCACACGATTCCCGCCTCGCGAAGCTTCGCTAAGTGGTAGCTCATATTGGTTTTGGAGCCCAGATCGTAGAACTGGCCGCACGTCATGTTCGCCCCCTCGTTGCGCGCCAAGGTGCCGACGATCGCAAGCCGAGTCTCATCGCCAAGCGCCGCGAGGACATTAGCCAGAGTGATCTGATCAGGGTTCGGATGTTGCAGGCTCATGTGCCGAAAATAAAGGCAATTCCCTGCTGTTTCAATGGCATCGGCGGTACTGACACAGGGTTGTCAGGAACGCATGGCTAGGATGAGAGAAAGCAGATTGACAAAACCGACCCGTAGTTCGATTGTTCAATAAGTCTTGAACTAAGGGATTTCCAATGGACAAGCGACTCTATTGGCTGGCGCTCGGCTCCTTCACGATTTCGACCGAGGGTTTCGTCATTTCCAGCCTTCTTCCCGAAATCGCCGCCGACGCCCACATATCCGTGCCGCTCGCGGGCAGCCTCATCACCGCCTTCGCATTCGCTTATGCGATCGGCGCTCCCATCCTGGCGACGCTGACGGGCGAATGGGACCGGCGCAAGGTGATTCTGGCGACGCTGGCCCTCTTCGTCATCGGCAATCTGACGGCCGCCCTCTCCTCGTCCTTCGCCGTCTTGCTCCTGGCCCGCATCCTCATGGCGCTCGCCGCGGGTCTGTTCGCGGCAACCGCGCAGGCGACGGCGATTGCGCTCGTCGACGAGCATCATCACGCCCGCGCCATCGCTGTCGTGGTCGGCGGAACGACCGTCGCCGTGGCCGTCGGCGCGCCCCGTGGCGCGCGGCTTGGCGCGGCGGTCGGCTGGCGCGGGACTTTCGTCGCCATCGCCGCGCTGGCGGCGACCGCCGGGCTGGTGCTGGCATGGCGTTTGCCGCCCGGCCTGACCGGCTCGCGTCTGCCGATCGGCGCGCGGTTGGCCGCCGCGTTCCGTCCTGGCGTGCCGCCGATGCTGATGACGACCTTTCTTGTGCTCACCGGCGCCTTCACCGTCTTCACCTATATCGCGCCGCTGGCCATACGCGGCGGCGGCCTGAGCGAACTGGCTTTGCCGGGCATGCTGCTCGCCTTTGGCGTCGGCGCCGTCATCGGCAACATCGCCGGCGGGCAGGCGGCCGACCGCTTCGGCGCTACGGCGACTGTCTGCTGGTCATTGGGACTGGTGGCGGTGACGCTGGCCGTGCTGTCCCTCATCCCCGCTCTCCTGCCGCATGCTTTGGCGGGGCCGGCGCTCATCGCGATGATGATCCCCTGGGGCATCATCGGCTGGGCCTTTCCCCCGGCGCAGTCGAGCCGTCTCGTCGATCTTGCGCCAGACGCCCCTGCGCTCGTCTTGTCGCTCAATGTCTCGGCGCTCTATTTCGGCGTGGCTTTTGGATCGATCATCGGCGGCGCGGTCCTCGATTTCGGCATCCCCGCGGATCTCGGCTGGGTCGGCGCGCTCTTCCCGCTGGCCGGCCTCGCCGTGACGCTCCTTTCCATTTCCAAGCGCCGCGCGATCAGCCCTATCCCGGCCGAATAGGCGAAATCAAACCGCCGGCCGAATTTCGGCCGGCGGGTTTATCGTTCACGAATTGGATTCAATTCTCGAAATTGCCTTCATCGGACCGCTGAGCGCAGGCCAGAACGATACAATGCCGCGTGTCCGCAGTCGGGATGTATTCCTGCTTGGCGTAACGGTCGGGATCGCAATAGGCCGTGTTGGCCACATAACGATCATAGAGTTCCAGCCCCGGCACTCGCTTCGAGGGATAGCGCAGGATCACCGCGCCTTCGCGCTGAACGGTGTCTTGCGCGGCCTGACAACTCATGCTTTCGGAATTGTAGCGCGAAATCGCCATGGCGGGCGAAACCGCGATGACAAGCGCGACGGAGCCAAGAAAGAACCGTTTCATTGAAAGCTCCCTGGGATCGCTCCCTTCTTCGTAGACACGTTTACCAAGTTGGCCCGCAACATCGCGGTGCGTCCTTCGAGGCTCGCCCTCCGGGCGAGCACCCAAGATTTAAGCTGAATCGCATGCCATGAACAGCCTGACCGCCACCTCGGCAATCAATGCGAAATCAAGAATCGGTGAAAGGCCGGCTTCACCTAACCGATCCGTTTTCCGCTTCGCCGGTCGAAAAGATGCGTCATGCCGGGCTCGATGGCGAGCGGTAGTGTGTCGCCCGCCCTTACGGCCGCGTTTCCCGGCATGCGGACCACGAGATTGCTGGCGGAGCCGTTCGAACCTCCAACCAGTCCGTGGGCGAGCGTATCGGCGCCGAGTGTCTCGATCGCCAGGACCTTGACTTCGATGTCGGCATTGAGATCGTTGACCGGCGCCAGATGCTCGGGACGCACGCCGAGATAAACCTCCCTGCCGGCCTCGGGAAAACGCGTCTCGCGCGGCTTCACCGTCGTGCCGTCCGCCAATTGGAGGCCTTTGCCGGGAGCGCCGGCCACCGCCGGCAGAAGATTCATCGCGGGCGAGCCGATGAACCCGGCGACGAAGATCGTGGCCGGTTGGCTGTAGACGTTCATGGGCGTGTCGATCTGCTCCGCCACGCCGGCATTCATGACGATCAGCCGGTCGGCGAGCGTCATCGCCTCCACCTGGTCGTGCGTGACGTAGAGCGACGTGGTGCCGACGGAGCGCTGCAACTGCTTGATCTCGAGCCGCATCTGCACGCGAAGCTTGGCGTCGAGATTGGAGAGCGGCTCGTCGAACAGGAAGGCGGCCGGGTTGCGCACCAGCGCGCGGCCCATCGCCACGCGCTGACGCTGGCCGCCTGAAAGCGCGCTCGGCTTGCGGCCAAGATATGGCTTCAGCTCCAACATGGTAGCGGCCTTGTCGACGCGTTCGGCAATCTCCTGCTTCGACAATTTCGCGATCTTCAGCCCGTAGGCCATGTTGTCGTAGACGCTCATATGCGGATAGAGCGCGTAGTTCTGGAACACCATGGCGATGTCGCGCTCGCGCGGCTCGAGATTGTTGACGACGCGCCCGGCGATACTGATCTCTCCCGAGCTGATCGCCTCCAGCCCCGCAACCATGCGCAACAGCGTGGACTTGCCGCAGCCGGAAGGGCCGACGATGACGATGAACTCGCCGTCCTCGATCTCCATCGTCACGCCATGGATAACCTCGGTCCTGCCATAGCTCTTCTTCACGTCGTTGAGTGCAATCGTCGCCATTTACTTTTCGCTTTCGACAAGGCCCTTCACGAACCAGCGCTGCATCAGCACGACGATCAGGATCGGCGGCAGGATGGCGAAGATGCACGTGACCATGACCAGGTGCCATTGCGTATCGGCATCGGCGAAGGAGATCATTTTCCGGAGGCCGATGACTATGGTGTTCATGTCATTCGAGTTGGTTACGAGAAGCGGCCACAAATATTGCGTCCATCCATAGATGAAAAGGATGACGAAGAGCGCCGCTATGTTCGTCCGCGACAGAGGCAGCAGGATGTCGAGGAAGAACCGCGCCGGCCCTGCCCCGTCTACGCGCGCTGCTTCGAGAAGTTCCGGCGGGATGGTCACGAAGAACTGCCGGAAGAGCAGCGTCGCCGTCGCCGACGCGATGAGCGGCAGGATCAGACCGCCGAACGTATCGACCAGATGCAGTTCGACCATTACCTTGTAGGTTGGGAGAATACGGACTTCGACCGGCAGCATCAACGTAATGAATATCAGCCAGAAGAAGGTCATCCTGAGCGGGAAACGAAAGAACACGACTGCATAGGCCGACAGGATCGAGATGCCGATCTTGCCGACCGCGACGCAAACCGCGACCACTGTCGTGTTCCAGAGAAGCCGTCCGACGCCGACGCCGCCGATCTTGGCCACCCCGCCGAAGATCGCCTCGTAATAATTGTGCAGGAACTGGTTGCCTGGCCAGAGCGGCAGCGGCGGCCTCAAGATGTCCATGAGCGAATGGGTCGAGGCGACGAAGACGTAATAGATCGGGAAGACGACGATCACTATCCCGACGATGAGCAAGAAATGCGCGATGACGCGACTGGCGATGCTGGTCCTGATCATGGATGGGCTCCCGCCGTCATCCTTGCAGCGAGGCGAAGACTGGCGTTACCCATAGTGCACCTTGCGCTCGATATAGCGGAACTGCACCGCCGTAAGGGCGATGACGATGGCCATCAGGATCACCGATTCCGCGGCGGAATCGCCAAGGTTGAGATTAACGAAACCGTCCCTATAGACCTTGTAGACCAGCGTTTCCGTCTCGCGACCCGGACCACCCTGCGTCACCGCGTCGATGATGCCGAACGTGTCGAAAAGCGCATAGACGGTGTTGACGACGAGGAGGAAGAAGCTGGTCGGCGCGAGCAATGGAAAAATGATCGTCCAGAAACGCTTGGTTTCGCGGGCGCCGTCGATCGCGGCGGCCTCGATCAGGCTCTTGGGGATCGACTGCAGCCCAGCGACGAAAAACAGGAAGTTGTAGCTGATCTGTTTCCAGGAAGCGGCGGCAACCAGAAGCACCATGGCCTGCGTGCCGTTGAGGAGCGGGTTCCAGTGGAGGCCCAGCTGGTTGAGCGGCACCGCAAGCGTTCCGAAGGAAGGATTGAACAGGAACAGCCACAGCATGCCGGCAATGGCCGGAGCGACCGCATAAGGCCAAATCATCAGGGTCCGATAAAAAGCTTTCCCGCGTATCACCTTCTCCGCCATCACTGCGAGAAGCAGTGCGACCGCCATCGAGATCAGCGCTGTGGAAACCGAAAAAATGACGGTGATCCAGAGCGAATGGACGTAATTCGGGTCGGCCAGCACGTGCTTGAAATTGGCGAAGCCGACGAAACGGCTCTTCAACCCGAACGGATCCTCCTTCAGGAAGGATTGGCGCAGCGCCTGAAGCGCCGGCCAATAGAAGAAGATGAAGGTGATCGCCAGCTGTGGCGCCAGCAGCACGTAAGGCAGCAGCTTGTTGGGAAAGATGGCGCGTGACGTCAAACTGTCCTCCGCTCGCTGCTTACGCCGGAAATCCGGCCCATTCGCGGGACGGGGCGCGGAATGGATTCCCCTTCGCCTGGGGGCAGCAAAGCTACCCAAACCCACGAATTCTCTGCCTGCAAGGATAGGGGAGAAGATAGAGGCGCGCCGCTCCCTTTCATCGGGAGCGGCCAATCGGACGAAACGGAATGCCGGCGGGAGTAAAACATGGACTCCCCCGGCATTCCCAATCAGGATTACTGGCTGATCGCCTGCTGGATGGCGGCGTCGCCGCGCTTGACGGCATTGTCGAGCGCCTGCTTGGCGGTTTCCTTGCCGGCCAGCATCTTCTCGAACTCTTCGTTCTCGATGTCGCGCACTTGCGGCAAGTTGACCAGGCGGACGCCCTTGGAATTCGCGGTTGGAGCCTTGCCGATCATTTCAAGAATCGGGGTCTCACGGCCGGGGTTCTTCTCGTAGAAGCCGGACTTCTTGGTGGCCTCGTAAGCCGCCATCGTCACCGGCAGATAGCCCGACTCCTCGTGTAGATACTCCTGCACTTTCGTCTGCGACAGATAGTGGAAGAACTCCGCGACGCCCTTGTATTCCGCCTTAGACTTGCCGGCGAAGACCCAGAGGCTGGCGCCGCCTGGAATGGTGTTCTGCGGCGCGTTCTTGTCGGAGGCGACATAGGGCAGCGGACCGGTGCCGAAATTCATCTTGGCCTTGACGATATCGCCGATGCCACCGGACGATTCCGTCATGATGCCGCAGGTTCCCGCAAGGAAGATCTGCTTCGCCTCGGAGGTGCGGCCGCCATATTTGAACGTGCCGTCCTTGGCAAGATCGGCGATCGCCTGGAAGTGCTTCACATAGATCGGCGCGTTGATCTCGAGCTTGACGTCCTTGCCGGCAAGGCCATTCTCGTGCGTGCCGTAGGGCACGTCGTTCCAGGCGGCGAAATTCTCGAGATGGATCCAGGTCAGCCAGGTCGAGGTGAAGCCGCAGGGCGCGGCGCCGCTCGACTTGATCTTCTTGGCGTCGGCCCAGACCTCATCCCAGGTCTTCGGCGGATTGTTCACGTCGAGCCCGGCCTTCTTGAAGATGTCCTTGTTGTAATAGAGGATCGGCGAGGAGGAGTTGTAGGGGAAGGACAGCATCGTGCCGTCCGGCTTGGAATAATAAGCCGCGATGCCCGGAATGTACTGGCTCTTGTCGAATTTGTAGCCGCCCTCGGTCAGCACGTCCGCAACCGGCTTAACGGCGCCTTCGGCGTTCATCATCACGCCCGTGCCGACATCGAAGACCTGGATGATGTCCGGCGCCTGGCCGGCGCGGAAGGCCGCTATGCCTGCATTCAGGGTTTCGTTGTAGGTGCCCTTGAAGACGGGAACGACTTCATAATCGTTCTGGCTGGCGTTGAAGTCCTTGGTCAGCTTGTCCACCACGGCGGAATTGGCGCCGGTCATGGCGTGCCACCAGGTGATCTTGGTCTTCGCCGCGGCCGTCCCGCCAAACGCCGGAAGGGCAGCGGCCAGGATCGTTGCTGCCGCCAGAAGCTTCGTAATTTTCATCTTGTCTCTCCCTTGGAAGTCGCCGTTTTGGACGGGACCTTATTGTTGGCTTTTTGTTACCGGCTGATGACAGCATCAGCCTTGGTTTATGTCCAGCCCCACTGATGCGCAGCTGTGCAATATTTTTCGCCGGCTAACATGACAAGATGAAGCGTGTCAACGGGGAAGCCACGTCATGGGAACATGACCGGGCTCGGATGCAACACGCCCAAGCCATGCCGAGACCGCAGGAAAACGGTCCATCTCGAATCCCGCATGGAGCGCGTCGGACGTGTAGGCATAAAGAGCGATATCGGCGACGGTATAGTTTTCACCGGCAATGAAAGACGTGGCTGCGAGCTGCGCCTCCATGACAGACAAGGCCTTGTGTCCTCCGCGAAGCGTCGCGGCGAGTTTTTCCGGTGTCGCCTCCGCGGCGCGTTCGGGATATCGGATCAGCGCCCGCCTGACAGCGATATGGGGCTCATGGCTGTACTGCTCGAAAAAGAGCCACTGGCAAACGAGGGCTCGGCCATAGGCGTCCTCCGGCAGGAATGGGGTCCCTTCCGCGAGGTAAAGCAGAATTGCATTGGATTCCCGCAGCAGCCTGGCGTCGTCGAGTTCGAGCAGCGGCACTTGTCCGCTGGGATTTTTGGCGAGGAAATCCGGCCGGCGGGTGGAACCGTCGAGCGCATTGATCTCGACATGGCGGAAGGGCCTGTTCAATCGAGCAAGCAGGAGGCGCGGCTTGTAGCAATTGCCGCTATCGGCCATTCCATAAAGCGTAAGCACAGGCCCCTCACCGCTTGAAAAGCCGGACTACTTTACCGTCTGGTTCGATACGCTGGTGGTCACTGAGAAAGCGGCTGGGGGAACGCGGCCGCTCGTCGATGATCGTTCCGGCAAGTTCGGGTTCGCCGAACAGATGGCCCTGAAGATAATCCACCCCCGCATCCATGCATATGGCGAGCTGACGCGGCATCTCGATCCCGGACACCAGCACCTTCGCCCCCATCGCCTGCAGCCCTGCGACGAGAGGGCCGAAAAGCCGTGACGTCTCCGGCTTGTCAGTGACCTGCCGGAACCACTCGCCATCGATCTTGACGATGTCGGGCCGCAGGGCCTCGACCCGTTCGGGCGCCGAATCGCGGGCGCCGAAATCGTCGATTGCGAGCCCGATGCCGCAGCGGTGGATTTCCGCTGCGATGTCGACGAGAAGCGCCTGGCCCTGGGCTCCCGTTTCCGCGATCCGGCAGATCAGATCCCTCCAGTCAAGGCTCCTGTCGTCTTCTCTTTCGATAAGAGCTTTTATTTCGCAGGCGACCGTATCGAAGGTCCCGTCGATCCTGGGATCGAAGCCGAACACGAGTTTCAGACCCCCGGCGCCGATATTGCGGAAATTGCGCAGGTGAAGCAGGCGGCACATCCGTTCGATGAAAGCCTCGTCGCCCGGACGCCAGTTCCGGAAAAGCTGCGCCACAGGAACGCGCTTGCCCTCACGGAACGGCACGACGAAACCTTCGGCCGCGAAGGGACGCAGGAATCCCCCAGCGGACCTGAAAATCGGCTGGTAGGCGGTCTTGAGAATGAAATCCTGATAGCGGCCGAACTCGATGCCGATTTCATCGACGATGATCGAGTCGCTGACCCGCGGCGGATGCGTCATGAAGCTTACCCTGTTGCCCTTCGGCCAAGCCGTCTGGATCTGCTTCGGAACATCACATCAAAGCTTTTATCGGCGGTTAATGCTTCGGCCAGCGCCGGCAGGGCCTTTTAAAGCGGAAGATACGCCAACGCGGCTTGCGCTTCCTGCCCTGATCGGACATTAGAAATCGCCGGTTTGCATCCATACCGGGAACCTCTTCAGGAGATTGGAAATCATGGCCTTCCTCGCCGATGCCCTTTCACGCGTCAAGCCGTCCGCGACCATTGCGGTCAGCCAGAAAGCGCGCGACCTGAAAGCGAAAGGCCGCGATGTGATCGGCCTCGGCGCCGGTGAGCCGGATTTCGATACGCCGGATAATATCAAGAATGCGGCCATCGAGGCAATCCGCCGCGGCGAAACCAAATATCCGCCGGTTTCGGGTATCGCGCCGCTGCGCGAGGCGATCGCAAAGAAGTTCAAGCGCGAGAACAATCTCGACTACAGGTCGGAGCAGACCATCGTCGGCACCGGCGGCAAGCAGATCCTGTTCAACGCGCTGATGGCGACGCTCAACCCGGGTGACGAGGTGGTCATCCCCCGCCCCTATTGGGTCAGCTATCCTGAAATGGTGGCGCTTTGCGGCGGCTCCGCCACCTTCGCGGAGACAACGATCGACAACGGTTTCAAGCTGAAGCCGGAAGCGCTCGACAAGGCGATCACGCCGAAGACCAAATGGCTGATCTTCAACTCGCCATCGAACCCTTCCGGCGCGGCCTATACCGAAGCCGAGCTCCGCGCCATCGCCGACGTGCTCCTCAAGCATCCGCATGTCTGGGTGCTGACTGACGACATGTATGAGCACCTGACCTATGGCGATTTCGTTTTCCGCACGATCGCCGAGGTCGAGCCGAAGCTTTATGAACGGACGCTGACGATGAACGGCGTGTCGAAGGCCTACGCCATGACCGGCTGGCGTATCGGTTACGCCGCCGGGCCGGTCCAGCTCATCAAGGCGATGGACATGATCCAGGGCCAGCAGACTTCCGGCGCCTGCACCATCGCGCAATGGGCCTCGGTCGAAGCCCTGAACGGGCCGCAGGATTTCGTCGCGAAGAACAAGGCGGTTTTCCAGAACCGCCGGGATCTCGTCGTCTCGATGCTCAACCAGGCGCGCGGCATCACCTGCCCAACGCCGGAAGGGGCATTCTATGTCTATCCGTCCTGCGCGGCGCTGATCGGCAAAAAGGCTCCATCAGGCAAAAAGATCGAGACGGACGAGGATTTCGTCACCGAACTTCTGGAGGCGGAGGGCGTCGCTGTCGTCCATGGCTCGGCGTTCGGCCTCGGCCCGAACTTCCGCATCTCCTACGCGACAAGCGAGGAGTTGCTGGAAGAGGCGTGCATCCGTATCCAGCGCTTTACCGGAAGCCTGGAATAGCGCTCCGCCCGGAGAGGGAGGCCAGGAATCCAGCTTCCCATGCCCGGCGCAGATACAAAGTCTGGACTAGCCGGCAATTCGCGCCCGGCCTAGGGTGGAAACCGTCCGCCGCGCGGAGGCGAGCGGCAGCGCAGTCATGTTGCCTGCTCGCATCCGACCGCATTGATGCGATCGGCGCGAGAAGGCCGGAAAATTCGAGCGGCTGCTTGCGGACATGGCGGAGGACATAGTGAGCCATCCGCTGCCTCGCATGACCGGGCCCTGGGGGCAGTTCAGATGAGGAAATCATGCCGATATTTCTCGACCGCCATGATATGCACGGATCGACCGCGGCCGACGTCGCCGCCGCACATCTGAAGGATCTGGAGATACAGGATCAATATGGCGTTCGCTATCTCACCTATTGGTTCGACGAACCACGGGGGTCGGCCTTTTGCCTGGTCGACGCGCCGAATATCGAAGCCGCCAAGAAGGTCCATGAGATGGCTCACGGCCAGGTGGCGAGCGAGTTCATAGAAGTAGATCTTTCCGCGGTCGAAGCTTTTCTCGGCCGCATAGCGGACCCTTCGGGGCTGCGGCTCCGGGACCGACCGGCCGTGGATGCGGCGCACCGCACGATCATGTTCACCGATATTGTCGATTCCACCGGCATGACGACGCGGCTGGGCGACGCCCGCGCCGTCGAAATGGTGCGCGTGCACGACTCGATCGTCCGCCGCTCGTTGCGCGAGAGTGGCGGGCGCGAAGTGAAGCACACAGGCGACGGGCTGATGGCCTCTTTCCTCGACGCGACCCTCGCCGCGGATTGCGCCCGCGCCATTCAACGCGCCATCGAGGCGTTCAATCGGGACAGCGCGGAGGCTCTGCGCGTCAGGATCGGCATTCACGCCGGCGAGCCGGTAGAGGACAGCAATGATTTGTTCGGCTCGACGGTCCAAATGGCGGCAAGGCTTTGCAAGGAGGCTGCCCCATCCGCCATCCTCATCTCGGAAGAGGTCCGTAACGCGCTGACCAACGACACAAACGTGAGAATGCTGGGCCGCAGCGCCCTAAAGGGCTTTCCCGAGCCCGTTGCGCTCTACGAACTCGCCTGGAGTTGAGCAGTGCTCCCGGCTTGGGGCCGGTCTATACCGGCGTGACCTCGACTCATGCCTCACCTGCCTACGATCGGCTCCCTGTGCGGCTTGCTCATCCTTCGGACGGGCGCAATAGTATTGCGCGTGCCTGGCCCAGACGCGGCGCGTACGCTAGGAGGAGGGGATTCATGGGATTCTGGAAAAGCATCGCGGCGGCAGTGGGCATGGCGATATTGGGGGCGACAGCCGCGTGGGCGGCGGACCGGCCGATCGTATTCGTTCATGGCGACAGCGATACGGCCGCCCTTTGGATGGTGCAGATATGGCGCTTTGAATCGAACGGCTATCCGCGCGATCTGCTCGACGCCGTCGATCTCAAGCATCCGCAAGCGCGCAAGGACGATGGCGCGCCTGAGGAGAACCGCTCCTCCACAACCGACGTGGCGAGCGAGCTTGCCGGCGATGTCGCGCGTGTGTTGATAACGACGAAAGCGCCCAAGGTGGATTTGGTCGGTAATTCACGCGGTTGCTCGACCATCCGCAACTATCTGAAGAACGGTGGCGGGAAATATGTCGCCGACACGGCCGTCCTGGCGGGCTGTGTCTACCATGGCGTCTTCAACTTCGCGAATGCGGCGCTCGGGTCCGAATACAACGGAAAGGGCCATTTTCTCACTCAGCTCAATTCCGGTTCGGAGGTCGAGGACGGGGTGAAGACCTTCACCATCCGCTCCGGAAAATACGATCTCTATAATCAGCCCAAGGGCGATTATATCGGCATGGCCGGCAAGGATATCGGCGGCAGCTATCTCGGGCCCGAATTGAAAGGCGCTACGAATATCGTGTTGCCCGGCATTGTCGATCACCGTGGCACGGCCTACTCGCCCGCAGCCTTCAAAGTCATCTACAAGGCGATAACCGGCAAGGACCCGGCGACCATGGAGATTACGCCGGAGACGGCGCCCGTGCTCGACGGCAAGGTCAGCGGGTGGGACAATGACGCTCCCACCAACGTCCCGCTGGCCGACGCCCGGGTGCAGATCTTCAAGACAAATCCGAAGACGGGAGAGCGCGAAGGCGCCGCGGTCCACGACAAGACAGTCGGCGCCAACGGCATGTGGGGGCCATTTACCGCCGATCCGAAGCAGACCTATGAATTCGTCATCACCGCCAAGGGATATCCTGTGCAGCACATCTACCGCTCGCCTTTTCCGCGTGGCTCGAAATACGTCAATCTGCGCCTCTATCCAAAGGAGGGCCCGGACGCCAAAGCCCCCTCGGGTGTCGGCATGATGCGGCCGCGCGGCTATATGGGCGCGGAGCGCGACACAGTCACCTTCAACGGTGAGAAGGCCGATCTTCCGCAGGGCGCGGTGCCGCATATCTGGAAGGTTTACAAGACCTTCGGCGACACCGAACCACATACGGTGGTCGGTTCCTTCGACGGCGAGACGATCGCCGCCAGAACCTGGCCAAACGACCACAACACGGTCTGGATCGAACTGACCTATTGAATACGGTTCGGGAAGTGGCGAAGCCGGCTCGGAAGCGCTCCCATTTCCCCTTGCCCTCCTCCGCAACCCGTGTGACGATGGAATGACGACGGGGCGAAAACCGCGCGCCCCGCTGCGCGACGGCCGCGAGGCCGGCCGCCGCTCACACGAAACGCGTGAGAGGAGGCTGCTCATGGGAAATCGCTCCGGCCAAAGATGCCGGGGACCGAAATGCGTCGCCATCGTCGGTCCATTTGCCAGCGGAAAGACCACACTTCTCGAAGCGGTTCTCGCCCGCACGGGAGCCATTCCGAAACAAAACACGATTGCCTCGAAAAACACGGTCGGCGATCATTCGCCCGAAGCGCGCGCACATGAGATGAGCACCGAGGCGGCATTCGCCACGACCAGTTTCATGGGTGAGAGCGTCACCTTCGCCGATTGTCCAGGTTCGGTGGAATTCCCGTTCGAGGCGCTGCCGGTGCTCGCGGCTTGCGATCTCGCCGTGGTGGTGGCGGAAGCGGACGAAAAGAAAATCCCGGCCCTTCAGCTCGTCATGCGGCAGCTCGATGAAATGGGCATTCCGCGCATGCTCTTCCTCAACAAGCTCGACAAATCCGAAATCGGCGTACGCGAAACGCTGAAACTCTTGCAACCGGTTAGCAGGACGCCTCTTCTCCTCAGGCAAATTCCGCTGCGAAAGGACGGCATCGTCGTCGGCTCGATCGATCTGGCGCTCGAGCGCGCTTACATCTATCGGGAGCATGCCGAGAGCGAAATCGCTCCCATCCCCGATGATGAAAAGGCGCGCGAGATCGAAGCCCGTTTCTCCATGCTGGAAGCGCTCGCCGATCATGACGACCAACTGATGGAACAACTGCTGGAGGAAATCGAGCCGGCGCGCGACGCGGTGTTCGACGACCTCACAGCGGATTTGCGCTCGGGCGCGGTCACGCCTGTGCTGATCGGCTCGGCTGAACGCGGCAATGGCGTCTTGCGGCTCCTGAAGGCGATCCGTCACGATGCGCCCGATGCCGCCGCGACGCGCGAACGGCTGGGAATCGCCGCCGGCAAAAGCGCTATTCGCGTGATGAAGACAATTCATACCAGCCATGGCGGCAAGCTGTCCGTCGCACGACTGCTCGGAGGCTCGCTCACGGACGGCGCGGAACTGTGGACGCCCTCCGGCGTAACCGAGAAGGTTTCCGGTCTCTATCGCCTGCTCGGCAAGGACCAGGCCAAGATCGCGTCGGCGGAGGAAGGCGAAACGGCCGCGCTCGGCAAGCTCGATCACGTCAAGACGGGCGACACGCTTAGCCTTGAGAAGGGCGGCGCATCGGCGTCCGAACTGAAAACGCCCCTGCCCGTTTATTCGCTGGCCCTCAGTCCAAAGGAACGCAAGGACGAGGTCAAACTCTCCGCCGCGCTGCAAAAAGCCGAGGAGGAGGACCCTTCTCTGGCTCTCAGCCATCATCAGGATTCGAGCGAAACCGTTCTTTCCGGCCATGGCGAGATGCATTTGCGTGTGGCTGTCGAGCGGCTTGAAGGCAAATACCAGATCCCCAT
>JBQCEL010000237.1:0-2191 GCA_051960255.1 Rhizobiaceae bacterium | reverse complement strand
TGACGGCGCTCGCCGAAAAGGCGGACACGTCGCCGGAAATGATGGCGGTCTTTACGACTCCTGTCGCCACCGATCCCGACGCGGTCGCCTTCCAGTATGCCAAAGAATCGTGGGGCAAATATTACGGTTCGCATTATCTCGACGATCCGGAACTGGAAAAGATGATCATCGAGGCGCGGCAGACCGCCGATTGGGCAAAGCGCGCGCCGATCTACGCCAAGATCCAGCAGCGGATCGTGGATGACCAGCCGGAAGTCTTCGGCATGCTCGCCAACCGCCGCTGGGCCCGCCGCGACTGGGTGCACGGCTTCAAGTTCTCGCCCGTCCATTTCACCGGAGAGGTGGATCTCTACCAGCTTGAAATCGTCCCGAAATAACGATTTCAAGGATAGGGCGAAAGCGGCCGGGCTGACACGTCCGGCCGTTTCGACAGGACAGAAAGGTTCAGATGGCCCTCTTCATCGGAAAGCGCATGGCCTTCCTGGTGGTGATGCTCTTCGGGCTGCTGATCATCACCTTCCTGATCTCGCACGTCGCGCCGGGCGATCCCGCCTCCCTCGCTGCCGGTCCTGACGCGCCGCCCGAAATGGTGGAGCATATCCGCCATGAATTCGGCCTGGACCGGCCGCTGCCCGTCCAACTCGGCCTCTATGTCATGGGTATTTTGCATGGCAATCTCGGCCAGTCGGTCCGGACCGGCCATTCGGTGCTCCAGGATCTGGGCGATTTCTTCCCGGCGACCTTCGAACTGGTCACGGTCAGCATGCTGATCGCCGTAGTGTTCGGCATTCCGCTCGGCATGCTTTCCGCGCTGAAGCAGAACAGCTGGTTCGACCACGCCGCACGCATCGCCAGCGTCTCCGGCGTCGCCGTGCCGATGTTCTGGCTGGGACTGATGCTGCAACTCGGTTTCGCGCTTTATCTCGGCTGGCTGCCGCTCAGCGGCCGGCTCGGCATCATGTCGGCGCCGCCCGATCCGGTGACTCATCTCTATCTGATCGACTCGCTCCTTGCCGGCCAATGGGACGTGTTCAAGGACGCGCTCGCCCATATTATCCTGCCGGCGGTGTCGCTTTGCTTTCCAGCACTTGCCTCGATCATCCGCGTCAACCGCGCCGAGATGATCGAGGCGTTTGGCCAGGACTATATCGTCAACGCGCGCGCCCAGGGCATCGGTACTTTCCGCACGGTCGCGATCTACGCGTTGAAGAACGCCTTCCTGCCGACGCTCGCCATGATTGGCCTGCGCTATGGCTGGATGCTCGGCGGCACGGTGCTGGTCGAAACCGTCTTCGACTGGCCGGGCATCGGCCTTTACGCGACGCAGTCGGCGATCGCGCAGGATTTCCAGCCTATCATGGGCGTGACATTGCTGATCGGCGTCAATTTCATGGTCGCCAACCTCTTGGTCGACCTTGCCTATCTCTGGCTCGACCCACGCACACGGCAAGCGGCATGAAAACGGTATCGCCCGAAATCGCCCTCGCCGCCCCGGCACCGGAAAGCTGGCGCGAGCGGCACGCAAGCTCGATCCGCCAGTCGCGCCTCTACTGGCGCACTTACCGCCGCAACGTCTCAGCGATGGTCGGTCTCGTCCTAGTCGTCATTTTCCTCCTGCTGTCCCTGATCGGACCCTGGATCGTTCCCTACCCCGCCGACGCCACCGGCGCGGTGCACATGGCCGAAAAGCTCTTGCCGCCTTCCTCGGCGCACTGGTTCGGGACGGACGAGGTCGGCAACGACATCCTGACGCGGGTCCTCATCGGCACCAGGCTGTCACTGGAAATCGCCATCATCATCACCGGCGTCGCCACAATCATCGGCGTGCCGCTCGGCATTCTCGCCGGCTATAGCGGCGGCTGGACGCGGGAAATCATCATGCGCGTCACCGACGTGTGCCTCTCGGTTCCGGCGCTGGTGCTGGCGATCGCCATCGTCGCTGCGCTCGGCATCGGCATCGTCAACGCCATCGTCGCTTTGTCTCTGGTCTGGTGGCCGGGCTATGTGCGGCTGGTCGAAAGCAAGACCCTGTCGCTCAAGGGCGAAGCCTATGTCGATGCCGCGCGGCTCGCCGGCGCCTCCACCGCGCGCATCCTCTTCTCGCACATTCTGCCGAACTGTCTGTCACCCATCCTCGTCAAGGCGAGCATGGATATGGGGATGGCGATCCTGGCAGCCGCGGCGCTCGGCT
>JBQCEL010000236.1:0-4610 GCA_051960255.1 Rhizobiaceae bacterium | reverse complement strand
GAGGCCGGCGACGCGCTGATCGACACGATCATGCGCACGGCCAACGGCCGCTTCACGGCGGCGGAAGCGCTCGGCCACCGCGAATTCGTCATGACCAAGCTTTACCGGAGCGCATAAACAAGCTCCGGCTCAAGCTGCCGTCCGGGTCCCGCCGGACGGCTTTTTTCTTTTCGACTGTGACCAAGAGTAGCCATGCCTGACATCGTCATCACGGAATTCATGGATGAGGCGGCCGTCGCTTCGCTGAAGGCGAGATACGACACTGTCTATGATCCGACGCTGGTCGACCAGCCCGATCAACTGACGGTGATGGCCGGCGAGGCGCGCGCGCTTATCGTGCGCAACAGGACGCAGGTCCGCGGCGCGCTGCTCGAAAAAGCGGCGAAGCTTTCCTGCGTCGGCCGTCTCGGCGTCGGCCTCGACAATATCGATGTCAAAGCCTGCAAGGCGCGCGACATCGCGGTCTATCCGGCGACAGGCGCCAACGACCTCTCCGTCGCCGAATATGTCATCACCACCGCTTCCATGCTCATCCGCCGCGCCTATTTCTCCGCCGATGCGATGATCGCGGGGAAATGGCCGCGCCAGGCGCTCGTCGGCGGCGAACTCGCGGGACGCACTGTCGGGCTTGTCGGCTTCGGTTCGATCGCGCGGGAAGTCGCCTGGCGGGCGCACATGCTCGGCATGACGATCGTCGCCTACGACCCGTTCTGCCCGCCGGATCACGAAGCCTGGCGGTTGGCGCGGAACGTTTCGCTCGACGGCTTGCTCGAGATCGCCGATGTTGTTTCGCTGCATACGCCATTGACCGATCAGACGCGCAACCTGATCGATGCGAAGGCGCTGGCCAGGATAAGGAAGGACGCCGTTCTCATCAACGCGGCGCGTGGCGGGATAGTCGATGAGGCAGCACTTGCGGCCGCCTTGAAGGAAGGCAGGCTGGCCGGCGCGGCGCTCGATGTCTTCGCGACGGAGCCATTGACGGCGGAAGCGGGCGAGAAATTCAGGGGTATCGCCAATCTGGTGCTGACGCCGCACATTGCCGGCGTGACGGAGGAATCAAATGTCCGCGTCAGCCATCTCATCGCCGAGAAGGTGCTGGCGCATCTCGATGGAACGGGAAAAGCCTGATGAAAATGACCGCCGAAGAGGTTCACGAGTTGATCGCAGGCGCGCTGCGGCGCTCGAAGACGAGTGAGGCCAATGCCGCATCGGTCGCCGATGCACTCGTCGCCGCCGAACTTGCCGGCCAGGGCGGCCATGGCTTGCGACGCGTCGCCGCCTATTGCGCACAGGCGCGGTCGGGCAAGGTCGATGGCTTTGCCACGCCAAACAGTGAGCAGACCCGGCCGGGCGCGCTCGCCGTCGATGCCGCGAACGGCTTCGCCTATCCGGCGCTCGATCTTGCGGTGGAATGGCTGCCGGAAGCGGCGCGCAGGCAGGGCACCGCGATCGCCGGTATCCGCCGTTCGCACCATTGCGGCGTCGCCGGCGTGCCGGTGGAGCGACTGGCCAAACAGGGCGTCGTCGGCCTGTTGGTTGGGAATTCGCCGGGCGCCATGGCGCCATGGGGGGCGCGCCGCGCTCTGTTCGGAACCGATCCGATCGCCTTCGCGGCGCCGGTCGAAGGCGCGGATCCGATCGTGGTCGATGTCTCGCTTTCCAAGGTCGCGCGCGGCAAGATCATGGCCGCCGCGCAGAAGGGCGAGTCGATCCCGGAAGGCTGGGCGCTTGATGCCGAAGGCCGGCCGACCACTGATCCGAAGGCCGGCCTTGCCGGCACCATGGTGCCGCTTGGCGACGCCAAGGGCACCGCGCTGGCGCTGATGGTCGAGCTTCTTTGCGCCGGGCTGACCGGTGCGAATTACGGCTATGAAGCAACGTCCTTTTTCGATGCGGAGGGCACGCCTCCCGGCGTCGGCCAGACGCTGATCGCTATCGATCCTACTGCCTTCGGCCAAAATGCGCTGTCGCGCTTCGCCGTCATGGCGGACGCCGTCGCCTCCAGCGAGGGCGCGCGCTTGCCAGGCCGCCGGCGGCAGGAGATCAGGGCTCGCCTGCTGCGCGACGGCATTGCGGTCGATGATGCGCTGGTCGAGGAAATCAGGGGTATTGGCCGGTAAGAAGCAGCGCCGCTGCGCAGAGCACTCTCAAATTGGCCGCCGCCAGTGCGTGATTCGAGGCTCCCCTTCGACAAGCTCACGGTCACACCTCAGCATGAGGCAGACCAGCGCCAGCCATCCTCATTTTGAGGTGCGAGCGCAGCGAGCCTCGAAGGAACGCATGGCCTCTCCATAATCACCACTCGGCGTACGTGCCGTCGGCATGGGTCCAGTCGGCGTCGGGCAGGAACCAGTCCGTGGCGCGACCCTCGACCACGTCATTCACCACCTCAATTCCCAAGCCGGAGCCGGTCAGCGGTCCGAATGCGCCGTCGATCGTGGTGAGCGGCGCGGCGTCGGCGAGGTAGTCGTGCATCTCGCCCTTGGGCAGGCCAGAAAATCCCTGATGGTAGTGCAGCCCGAGGCTTTGCTCCTGGATGGCGACATTGGGCGCGCAGAAACCGATCTGGAGTGAGGCCGCGAGCGACACCGGGCCGTTCGGGCAATGCGGCGCAACCGCGACATCGTAGATTTCCGCCAGCCTGGCGATCTTCTCCAGCTCGAACAGGCCTGTTATCGATACGTCCGGCTGGATGATATCGACCGCGCCCGTGTCGAGCACGCGCTTGACCTCCCAGCGGGAGGCAAGGCGCTCGCCGGTCGCGACGGGGATGGAACCGGCAGAGCGCGCGAGCACCGCCAGGCTCTCCTCGTTTTCCGGCAGCGTCGCTTCCTCAACCCACATCGGGCGGAACTGCTCGACCTCCTTGAGCAGCGGTTTCATGGCAGCGCGGGGAACGCGGCCGTGCAGGTCGAGCGCGATGTCGAGGCTGGCGCCGAAGGCGTCGCGAAGAGCGGCGATCCGCTCCACCGCCGCGTCGATGATGGCGTTGGCGCCGAGATAGGGGATAGCCGGCGTGGCGTTCATCTTCACCGCCGAAAAGCCCTGCGCGATGCGCTCGCGCGCGTGGTCGACGACGCCGGCCGGGCTGTCGCCGCCGATCCAGGCATAGGCGCGGATCGTGTCACGCACCCGTCCGCCGAAGAATTCATGCACCGGCATTCCGTGCCGCTTGCCCTTGATGTCCCACAAGGCCTGTTCGATGCCGGAGGCGGCGGTGCCGAGCAGCGGCCCGCCGCGGAAGAAAGCGCCGCGACGAAGTCGCTGCGCGATGTCCTCGATGCGGTCGGCGTCGTAGCCTTTAAGGTTCCGCGCCATGTCCTCGACCGTCGCGACGACGCCGCCGGCCCGCTTCGGGATAATCGATTCACCCCAGCCGACCAGCCCGTCATCGGTCGTCACGCGCACGAATATCCAGCGCGGCGGCACGCGGAAGGTTTTTATCTCGGCGATTTTTGGCATCGGAAGCTCTACTCGTCAGAACAGGGTGCGGCCGGTCGCATCATCAAAGAGATGAAGATGCTCGGCCGCGCCGGAGAAGCTGACGGATTGCTGGACCTTCACCGGATAATCGCGCGAAACGCGCGCCGTCAGCGTCCCGCCATCGACGCTGAAATGCACATATTGCTCCGAGCCCAGCATCTCGACGACATCAACGATGCCGCGCATCGTCCAATCCGCCGCACTGTCCTCGCCGAGCATCAGCCGTTCCGGCCGGATGCCAACGGAGACGCGCTCGACGCCGGATTGGGCGACGACCCTCGCCTGCTCAAGCTGGAGACGGATCGTGACGCTGTCACTTGCAAGAGTAACGGCGTCGCCGTTCCGCTCGACCCGACAGGAGAGAAAGCCCATGGCCGGCGTGCCGATAAAGGAGGCGACGAATTTGTTAGCCGGCGCATCGTAGAGTTGATCCGGCGTGCCGACCTGCTGGATGCGCCCCTCGCTCATCACCACGATGCGGTCGCCCATGGTCATCGCCTCGATCTGGTCGTGCGTGACATAGACGGCGGTCGCCGTCACCGTGCGGTGGACGCGCAGGATTTCCGCGCGCATCTGCACCCTCAGATGCGCGTCCAGATTGGAAAGAGGCTCGTCGAGCAGGAAGACGGCCGGTTCGCGGACGATGGCGCGGCCGAGCGCGACGCGCTGCCGCTGACCGCCCGAAAGCTGGCGCGGCCGGCGCTCGAGATAATTGGCCATGTTGAGCATCTGAGCGGCGCCGCGCACGCGCTTTTCGATCTCCTTCGCCGGCACCTTGCGGCGTTTCAGGCCGAAAGCCATGTTGTCGTAGACCGACATATGCGGATAAAGCCCGTAATTCTGGAACACCATGGCGATGTCGCGGTCGCCGACATCGACATCGTTGACCCGCTTCTCGCCGAAATAGAGATCGCCCGAGCTGATATGCTCCAGACCAGAGATCAAGCGCAAAAGCGTCGTCTTGCCCGAGCCCGAGGGCCCGACGAGCACGACGAATTCATGGTCGGCGATCTCCAGATTGCAATCGAAAAGGACCTGCGCGTCGCCGTAGAATTTCGCGACATTGCGGAGCGAGATGCTGGCCATCAGGACGTTCCGTTCTGTTGTTTTCCGCCGAAGGCGAT
>JBQCEL010000235.1:0-14728 GCA_051960255.1 Rhizobiaceae bacterium | reverse complement strand
CAGCCGGCCGCGTCGGTCAGCACCGCCACGCGATCGGGCCGCAGAAGATGAAGCTCCGCCAGCGCCCCGGCATCGACCCGTTCGAGATAGGCGCTGCCCGACAGGATGAGATAGCCGTAGAGCGCCTCCATGAAACTCGCGCCGGCCTGCCGGTGGTTCGGCCGTGCGAGGAGATCGAGCAGCGGATGTGCGGTCAGTTCGCTCGCGCCTTGATAGAGCAGCCAAGGCACGGCGGAAGCCGTTTCGGCGACGAGGCGCACCGAGCGATGGACGACCGCGTTGCGCATGAAGCCCTCACGGGCGAGCGCCGAATAGTCGCGGCGCGTCCAATGCGCCTCGCCCTCGACATGCAGCGTCACGAAGCCATAGCCGCCGCCCTTTCCTTCAGGCGCGGCCTTTCCTCCCGGACGCTTCGCCCAGGGCCAGATGAGTGACATTGTTTGGTGTTCTCCTGTGAACGGACGGCAGTCGGCAGGTTGGCGGTCGGCAGTCGGCAGTCGGCAAAGTCAGAACCAAAAATTCAGCTTGGCATCGAGAGCCGCATATTTTCTGCCGCCTTTCTTCCGACTGCCGATCTGCCTATTGCCGACTGCCGTTCTTATGCCGACTGCCGCCTATTCAATTCCCCTCACCCTCGGCTCACCCCCGCCGCCGAGCAGCAATTCGCCGACAGCCCAGACAAGCGCGTCGAGCCGGTCGGGCGAGCGGCCGTTGGAGAGACCGTCCGGGCCGAAATCGCACATCTCGTCCTCCAATTCGGGGAAGCGGGCGGCGTGCGCCACCCTGCCTTGCTCGTAAAGCGCGGCAACCGGTTCGGCGCGCAGCCATTTACCGCGATGGGCGCGGCGGGCGCGGACCGGCACAGCCGGATCGACGGTGGAAAGCACCGCCGTCACCATGTCGCCGCCCTGGTTCACCTCGGCGACGATGCAATCCGCCTCCAGTCGGTGGTAGAGCGCGACGGCGGCGGCAGCCCAGGCACGCGGCTTGGCGGCCCTGACGCTCGCATCCGCCAGAACCACCGCATTGCCGGCCCGATCGAGCCCCGCCGCGACGATGCCGCAAGCGTCCGAGGAACGGTTGGCGCTCGCCGGCGGATCGACGGCGACGACGATGCGCTGCAATGGCCCGTACGGCATTGCGGCCGCCTTCTCCAGCATGGCGCGCGACCAGAGCGCATCCGGCCGCTCCTCGATCAGTTCGCCATCCAGTTCCTGCCGGCCGAGCCGCGTTCCGGCATAGCGCTTCTCCATCGCCTCCAGGAAGGGTCGGGCGAGATTGCCGGCGTTCTCCGCCGTCTTCATATGCGTCACCACCACCGTCGGGTCGTCGAGCAGGCGACGCAGAAGCGGTATTGGTTTCGGTGTGGTGGTGACGATCTGGCGCGGGTTTTCGCCAAGCCTGAGGCCGAATTGCAGCATGTCGAAACAGGCCTCGGCATGCTTCCATTTGCACGCCTCGTCGCACCAGGCCGCCTCGAATTGCGGGCCGCGCAGGCTTTCCGGATCCTCCGAGGAAAATACCTGCGCCACTGCGCCGTTCTCCCATAAAAGCCGTCGCCTCGTCGCCTCGTAGCGCGGCCTGTCGCCCCGCGCCGTCGTGATGATGCCGGAAATGCCCTCGATCATCACCTCGCGCGCGTCGGCCAGTGTCTCGCCGACCAGCGCGATGCGGCCATGCCGGCGCGTGGCGAAGGGCGGCAGGCCGCGCACGAGCGCATTCACCCATTCGGCGCCGAGCCTTGTCTTGCCCGAACCCCGACCGCCGACGACCAGCCAGATCGCCGGCTCAAATTGAATAGTTTTACGCAATTCCGGACGCAAAACCGCTTCACACTTTTGCTGGAATTGCTCCGAGAGCAGCGGATATTGCTTGAAACGGGCCTCAGTCAGCCACGCCCCATCGGCGCGCAAGACACCGGCCAGCCCGACATTCTTCCGCAACCATTTGTGCTGCGAGTTCACGGGCCAGTTCGACCATACGGCCGTTGACGCGATCGAGAGTGGCGGCCATGTCTTCATCCTGTCTCTTCTGGTTCTCTTTTGCGACCGCAGCGTCAGCGCCGGGCCGCATGATTTCGCCGATTTTCTCAAGACTTCTGATGATGCTTATAATGGCTTCGATCTCTCCCTTCTCGACGCGGCCGCCTTCCTCCAGGGCTTTGCGCCACAATCCCTCCACATGGGCCAGCACGGGTTCGGTGGTCGCGCGAATGCGCTCGGCGATCTCGTCCGGCGCGAACCGGTCGAGCGCCCAGTTTTCGCGTTCGGCGGTCGCCTTCAGCCGCTCATAGGACCGGCCGGAAACATCAGCCAGAAGTTCAAGCGTCGGCCGCGCACCCTCGGCAAGGGCACGCAAGGCGAGATCCCGCGCCGTCCATTCGCGCATCGCTGAGATATCCTGAATTGTTGGAAATCTGGTGGAACGAACGCCTAAGGGAACGCAGCCATCAAATGAGAAGCGGGACCCCGTCTCGCCCGCTGGCCACACATTCCCGACGATAGCGAGAAGCTACCAAACCACCGTCACGGTGTCAAGGATTATTTTCCTATAAAATTTATTCAACCTAGCGGTTGACTGTTCCTCCGTGCTCCTCTACATTCAACCTCATGGTTGAATTAGTATCCGATCCGTTGGACACTGTCTTTCACGCGCTTGGCGACGCGACGCGGCGGCATATGCTGCGCGATCTGGCGGAAGGCGAGCGCACGGTGAGCCAGTTGGCCGAACCTTTCGACATTTCGCTCGCGGCTGCCTCCAAGCACATCAAGGTGCTGGAGAGCGCCGGGCTCATCCGCCGCGAGGTGCGCGGGCGCACGCATTGGTGCTTTCTCGAACCCGGCCCTCTCGCCAGCGCGCAGGAATGGCTGAGCTATTACGAGCATTACTGGAGCGACCGTCTCGATGTCCTCGAGCATTTGCTCCGCCAGGAGGATGCCGAAAAGGCGGCCACCTCCAAAAAGCGCCCCACACCGAAGAAAGGAGACGAGAAATGAACCGGCAGGTATCTCCCAGCGCCTTTGGCGCCTTAACCGAACCCGCGACGCTCACCATCGAGCGTCTTCTACCCGGCCCGATCGAGCGCATCTGGTCCTATCTCACCGAAAGCGACATGCGCAGCAAATGGCTCGCCTCCGGCTCCATGGAGCAGAAGCCCGGCGCGAATTTCACGCTCACCTGGCGCAATGACCAGCTTACCAATCCGCCCGGCAAGCGGCCGGAAGGCTTTTCCGCCGAGCACAGCATGGAAAGCCGGGTGATCGAAATCGACAAGCCGCGGAAGCTCGCCTTCACCTTCGGACAGGGGGAAGTGACAATCACCCTGACGCCAAAAGGAAACGACGTGCTGTTGACGCTCGTCCACACCCGCCTGCCCGAGGGCGCCATGAGGCTCAAGGTCGCCGCCGGCTGGCATGCGCATCTCGACGTGCTCGCCGCTCGCGCATCGGGCAAGGAGCCAGAACCGTTCTGGGATCATTGGCTCGAACTCAGGAACGAATACGAGAAGCGTATTCCGGCCTGAACAGGCACTGAACGCAAACGCATAAGGCTGGCGCGGGATTTAGCGCCAGCGCAGGAAACGTGTGCCCGGCCGGTACGCGATGGGGCAGCCATTTCGTGAAATGACCCCCACCCTGTCCCTCCCCACACGGGGGAGGGAACTCCGGCACCAATGCTCGTCCTGCTACGGCGCCGACGGTGTTTAGCAGAAGCGCCGAAGCGCGTTCCCTCCCCCTTGTGGGGAGGGACAGGGTGGGGGTCACACCTGAAAGATCACGCAGCAGTTCAACAAGGAAAGGAGACCATCATGCATACCCAGACAGTTTCACGTACGGAATGGCTGAAGACGAGGCTCGCCCTCCTCGACGCCGAGAAGGAACTGACCCGCCGCAGCGACAGGCTGGCGGCGGAGCGGCAGGCCTTGCCCCGGGTCAGGATCGACAAGGAATACAGCTTCGACACGGAAGGCGGCAAAGCCACGCTGAAGGACCTTTTCGGCGGCCGCTCCCAGCTCATGATCTATCACTTCATGTTCGGTCCCGACTATACGGCCGGCTGTCCCTCCTGTTCGTCCATCGCCGACGGCTATAACGGCATTTTCACCCATCTGCAGAACCACGACGTCGCCTTCTGGACGGTCTCGCGCGCACCGCTTGAAAAGCTGCTTGGCTACCGCAAGCGCATGGGCTGGACCTTCCCGTGGGCGTCGGCTTTCGCCACCGACTTCAACGCCGATTTCAACGTCTATTTCACCGAGGAACAGCAGCGCGACGGCAGCATCGAATATAACTACAGACGCGAACCGGCGATGGACCTGCCGAAGCGGGGCGAGCCGCTGGTGGGCGAGACGATGCGGCAATGGACAAAGGGCGGCGAGGAGGGGCCGGTGGCACAGACCGCCGCGACAACCGGAACCGATGTCGCCACCTTCACGCGCGAGCGGCCCGGCGTCAGCGCCTTCGCGCTGGAGGACGGCGTCGTCTACCATACCTATTCAGGCTTCGCGCGCGGCCTCGACGGGCTGTGGGGCATGTATCAATGGCTCGACCGCGCACCCAAGGGCCGCAATGAGGACGGCTTCTGGTGGCGGCGGCACGACGAGTACGGCAAATGACCGCCGTTCGGACGCTTCCCAGTCCCCGGCCTTTGGCCGGGGGCCGCGCGCGGGTCAGCCGAAAGGCGCTCCGCCGCGCCGCCGACGGCCTCTGCCTCGCCGCGGCGCCAACCTTCGCGCTGATGGCGCTCTTCAGCTATCTCTCGAGTGGAGAACTGGGGACGCAATGCACTGCAATGTCCGGCGCCTCATCCCTGAGCGGCATGACGGTCATGTATCTCCTGATGGGGGCCTTCCATCTCTCGCCCTGGCTGAGGCTCATATGAGCGGCGAGAACACCTCTCCGGCCGGTCTAATCGCCTCGGCAACGACGGCGGGGTATAGTTAACGGGACGATCATATAACCGCTCGATTTTTAACCTTCCGGCGAAAGTTTCACCGACTCCCCTCATTCACCGCTTGTCGGCTCGCGCGAAATGGACACATATTCAGTAAGGAGGAATGCCGGCTGCGCTTTGCAGCCGGTGATTGTCCTCGTTGGTGGCGCGGAATCACTGTGATTTTGATTCACCGATTCACGCCAGGTAATTGGTTGGCGGGCCTTGTGGCTTGAGGCCGCGGCCGCGGGGTTTCCGAGTAGGGCGAGGCGCGAATGGACGGTCCCGAGGATAGCGAGGAACCTGCCCCCCGCCAGCAACCGAAGCGCCGTCTGCCGCGCGCGACCTTCCTCCTCGCGATTGACGCCTGGATCGATTCCGCGCTTTACAAGGCAGGGTTCAAGGCCGGCGAAATCTGGGAAAACCTGACCATCTTCTTCCGCCGCTTCCGCGTTCGTGGCTGGAAGCGGGCAGTCTTCGAGGTGCTGGGAGACGGGTTGACGTTCGGCGCAGCGGGTTCTGTCGTCATGCTGGCCCTGGCGCAGCCGGCCTTCTACGACACAACGCGCGACTGGCGCAATCAAGGCGATTTCGCCGTCACCTTCCTCGACCGATACGGCAATGAAATCGGTCAGCGCGGGCTGATCCAGCGCAACTCCGTGCCCGTCGACCAGATGCCGGATTACCTGATCGAGGCGGTTCTGGCGACAGAGGATCGGCGCTTCTTCGAGCATTATGGCATCGATTTCATCGGACTGGTCCGGGCGCTTACCGAAAACGTGCGCGCCGATTCCGTCGTACAGGGCGGCTCGACCATCACCCAGCAACTCGCCAAGAACCTATTTCTTTCCAATGAGCGTACGCTTGAGCGAAAGATCAAGGAAGCGTTCCTGTCGGTCTGGCTCGAATGCAATCTCACCAAAAAACAGATCCTGCAGCTCTATCTCGACCGGGTCTATATGGGCGGCGGCACGTTCGGCATCACGGCGGCGGCGGATTTTTATTTCGGCAAGAACATCAAGGACGTATCTCTGGCCGAAGCTGCGATGCTGGCCGGCCTCTTCAAGGCGCCGACAAAATACGCGCCGCATAACAATCTGCCAGCAGCACGCGCGCGGGCGAACGAGGTGCTGACCAACCTCGTCCAGGCCGGCTTCATGACGGAGGGGCAGGTTTTATCGGCGCGGCTGCACCCCGCCTCGGTCGTCGACCGCGCCCAGGTGAAGAGCCCGGATTATTTCCTCGACTGGGCATTCGACCAGGTAAAGAAGATCACACCGCCGGATGCACCGCATTCGCTCGTCGCACGCACGACGATCGACATGAACATACAAGAGGCGGCGGAGGACGCGCTGGAATTCTATTTGCGTCAATATGGCGAACAGTATCACGTCAGCCAGGGCGCTATCGTCGTGCTCGACACCCATGGCGCCGTCAGGGCGCTCGTCGGCGGCCGGGACTATGGCGAAAGCCAGTTCAACCGCGCCACCAAGGCGGAACGGCAGACCGGCTCCTCCTTCAAGCCCTATGTCTACGCGACGGCGATGATGCACGGCTTCACGCCGGATTCGGTCATCTCTGGCGGCCCGGTCAGCTGGGGGCGCTGGCATCCGCACAATTATGAAGGGGAGACCGCCGGCCGCATCACGCTCACCGAGGCGCTGGCGCGCTCGATCAACACCGTGCCCGTGCGCCTCGCCAAGGATTATCTCGGTATCGCGCCAATCAAGAAGCTGGCCGAGGAGATGGGCGTCGAATCGCCCCTCAGTGGCCATAAGACGATGGTGCTCGGCACGTCGGGCATGACCGTTATGGACCAGGCGACCGGCTACAGCGTCTTCGCCGATGGCGGTTTCGCCGGCGAACGTCATGGCATCACGGAACTTCTCTCACGCACCGGCAACATCGTTTATGACCATGACAAGGATGCGCCCAAGCCGAAGCGTGTCCTTTCCGACAAGGTCGTGGCCGAGATGAATTACATGCTTTCGCAGGTTACGGAACGGGGAACCGGCCGCCGCGCGTTGCTCCCCATGGCTCGGATCGCCGGAAAGACCGGCACTACCCAGGATTACCGCGACGCGTGGTTCGTCGGCTTCACAGGCAATTACGTCTGTGCGGTGTGGTTGGGAAATGACGACTATACGCCTATGAAGCGTGTCGTCGGCGGCTTTCTGCCGGCAATGGTGTGGCAGCGGGTCATGAGCTACGCCAACCAGAATGTGGATATCAAGCCGATCCCAGGCCTGCCCGACCCATTGCCCGACCCGAAGATTGTCGGCCAATTGGCCAAGGCGGAGGAGAAGGACGGGGACATGGTGGCGGCGCGTCCGCCCATCCTTTCCTCCGCCACGACCACGCTGCTGCGCCAACTTTCCGAGGAACTCAAGACGGCTCCGGCGCTGAAGCCGCCGGCGCAGCCGCAAACGATGTCGTCTCTTTAAGCAAGATCCGGAAAAGTCGATACCCGCCTTCCGAAAAGATCACGCTCGAACAAGATGTAAGAGCATAGTTGCGCTCGCGCCTTCGCGTGCTATTCCGGGCTATGCGCCGACGGGCGGGAATCGGGACCGCATGCTTTCATGCTCAGAAATTTCTTCCTGACATTGCTGACGTTTTCGATTGCAATCGGCGGCGGCGCGGCGAGCGTGTGGTATGCGCTTGATGCCGATGACGGCTTCGAGGCCTTGCGCGTCGGCGCATGGACGGCGTTCCCGGCTCTCGGCACGCCCGACGCCAGCCCCTATGCGAAAGCGGCGGCGGCACGTAATGGCGTTCTGGCTCTCGGGCATGCGGAAGGCATCCGTTTTCTTACAAGCCGGGATTCTTCCGGCGCGCCGCTTTCGCGCGCTTGCACCTATAAGGTCGCGGGGAACACGCCGCCGGCGCGTTTCTGGACCCTGTTTCCCGCCGACTCCCGCTCATTGAGGCCTATCGAGGCCAAAGACGGCCTGCCGGGCAAATTGCAGTCCTGGGCTGTTGTTCGTCAGGCTGACGGTTCTTTCACCGTGGCTGTCGGCCCGCATCCGGCGCCCGGCAACTGGCTTGCAATCAGCGGCAGTGGAGAGATGGCGCTGGCGCTCACGCTTTACGACACGCCTGCCGCGACAAGCAGCGAGATCGGCAGCGTCGAGTTGCCGAAAATCACGCGGGCGGGCTGCGATGGGTAAATTCCTTCTTTCGCTGGCGCTCGGCATTATCGGCGCTGCGATCGTTCATATCATCATTCTTTTTCTGCTGCCGTCCGTCGCGGAAAAGGGGCCCTGGCAGCGGCTCGGCGCCGCCGCTGGACATTATACATTCGTGCCGGTGAACAGGAAGGACATCCCCTCCTCTCCCACGATCAGACCCATCGACCCCTTCTTCGACGAGGCCGCCTGCCGCTTCGATCTCAAGGACGGCGTCGTCCATATCCACGCGCCGGGCCACGTGCCGTTCTGGTCGATGTCGGTCTATGACCGGCGCGGCGAAAACATCTACAGCCTGACCGACCGAACAGCGACCGACGGCGATCTCGATCTGGTCATCGCCACGCCCGCCCAGTTGATCGAAGTCAAGAAGGACATTCCGAAGGATTTTGAGAAATCGATCTTTGTGGAGACGGATACCGGGAAGGGTATTGCGCTCGTCCGCAGTTTCATTCCCGACGACAGCTGGGCGCCGGGGATCGACCGCTACATGAAAAGCCTCGTCTGTCAGTCCGGCTGAAAGCGTGCCCGTGGATGGCGGGGCGGAGAATTGTTCGGCTGTTTCGGGTGCGGCCGGCGTTGTGCGGGCGGCGGGCATGAACGACCTGCCCCGTGTTCATAACGCACGCCCGGAAAGATAATGACCGATGCGGAACCGAGAATATCCGGCCCGGAAGGAACCCGCTTTCGCGGAACGAATGACAGAATAATCGCCATGTCCTGGCACTCCCTGCTTGAGCCGGAGAACCACGCAACACCTCCGCGTGTATTAAGAGGGACGCAGGGTTAACAGCTTGCTAACGAAGATGGCCTAATTTTTCATCAAATCCGACCGTCCGGCATCGATCGCGCCAACGGCGGGCGCGTTCTTTTCAGTCTATCGGGCGTTCAAGTGTCATTTTCTGAATTTCGTCCTGTCGGGGACAGCGGGGACAAGCAGGACCGGCTGCTGCGGGCCGCAATTTCCGCCTTCTGTTCGATCCCGCGGCCGTCCCGGCGGGAAATCGCCCAGATCGAAGACCTGGCGGTTCCCCTTCTTGACTCAACCACGCCCGAAACGCGTCGCTTCGTCGCCGCCGCGCTCTCCGAGTGCCGCTATCCGCCGGCCGATCTCGTCCGACTGCTGACGAAACAGCCAGTGGAAATCTGCGCGCCCTTGCTCGTGCGCTCCGAGGCGTTGAGCGAGGTCGATCTCATCTCGCTCATTGCCCGCCAGGGCTTGTCGCACGCGCGAGCGATCGCGAAGCGGCCGAAGCTCAGCCCCAAGGTCGCCGCGCTGATTGAAAAGCTGGCGGAGAGCGGCGGAGAACCGGCTTTGCCGGAGCACGCGCTCGACCCGATAATCCCGGCCGATCCGCAGGCGGACGAAGAAGCGCCTTCCATTCCGACAAGGCCGGCGCAGCCTGTTCCGGGAGCGGCGGCTGAAGAGGTGCGTAAAAAGCTTCGCGCGATGGCGCGAGAGCACGCCGAGCGGGTGGAAAAAAGCGGCCACGACGCCCAGAGCCAAATCGCTGCCCAAGCCTATCAGAAGCTCAAAACCACGGCTCTGACGGGCATCGCGGCTTTCTTCCAGACGGCATTGGCCGATGCGCTTGGGATCAGCTTCGTCAAGGCCTGTTCGCTCACGCATGCGCAGAGCTATACCCATCTCATGATAGCGCTGCGCGCGCTCGACCTCGACGAGGCGCAGGCATTCCTTGTGGTCTCCGCTGCCTTTCCGTCGACATTCGGCCATCCCGAAGCTATCCGCCTGTTCATTGAGCGCTACCATCTCCTTGACCAGGACGCCGCGATTGAACAGGTGGGGCGTTGGGCCCACGATCCGATCGGCTGGGGTGCCTCTCTGGATGGGCGCCGGACAGGGCTAGGCGCGGACACCAAACTAGGCACAATGGACATCCCGAGACGGCGCTCTATGCGCTCGTGACCGGGAAATAGCTGCCGGGATCCTTCCGCCCGATTTCCAGTTCGACGATCCATGCGTCGGGGTCGAAACGCATCTCCCGCTCAAGCTGCGTGGCAATATCGCCCTCATCGGCGGTGCGCAGCATTTCGACGAAACGGCGCTCCGCGTCCTCTTCGTCGTCATAGCTCGTCTGGGGCGCCGGCCCGAAGAGGATCGTATCCCCGGCGCCGGTTTGCACGACGATGAAGACGGCCCCGGCTTCGGCGAAGCCACGGCGCAGCAATGCGGCGAAGCCCCCTTCTCCCTGCACGCGCCGCAGGAGGACGGAAACCCAAAGATCGGTGGTGACGCGCATGAACTCGTCAGTTCGTCAGTCCGACTTGCCGCATTTTCGCAAGGAGCCGGTCATCGGGTTCACCTGTCACCGGCAGGCCGAAAAGCGACTGGAATTCCTTGATGGCAGCCTTTGTCCTAGGGCCGATTACGCCGTCCAGCTTCATGTCGTTGTTGCCGAATGCCTTAAGCCCGGCCTGGATGCGGATGTTGCGCTTCGTGACGTCGTCATCGCCGTCATGCGGTACGGATTGCGTCAGCGAAGCGTCGATCACCGGGCGTGGTTCAGGCTGCGGCGGCGTGGACGATCCGGGAGAATTCGTCGCGACCGGCTTCGGACCGTTCAAGTTCAGCTTATCGAGTAGGGCCGAGTCGATGTTGCCGGAGATATCGAGATGCGAAGCCTTCTGGAAATCGGTCACGGCCTTGCGCGTCTGCGGTCCCATGAGCCCATCGATCGGGCCGTCATAATATTTCAGCTCCGTCAGCGCCGCCTGTACCGCGAGCGTAGCGGCGTTTTGCTGGTTTGTCTGCTGCGGCGGTGCGCCGGCGGCCTGTGTCTGCAGCTGCACGGATCGAGACGCCGGCGCTGGCCGGCTTGCCGAAACCGGTGCAGGGCGAATCTGAACGGCATGCGGCGGCGTGATCTTGTGGCGGGCATGCTGGTTCATCAGCGACTCGTGATGCATGCTCTGCCGGGTCGAGAAGAACGCCCCTTCATGGAAATGCGGCTGATACCAAAGCGCGTTCGCAGAAACGTAGGAAAGCGTCACCAGAAACGCGGTGCAGCCTCCAACCACCAGGGGATTGCGTGCGATCGCGTCGCCGGCGGCATGGATCGCCCAGGCAAGGAAAGAGAAATCCTCCCATCGGTCAGGCTGTCTTGCGTTTCGCCCCATCGGCCGCCTCCTTTCTTTTCCGGGCTGGAAGCATGACCGGCTCACGTCTCGCGGATTCCCTTTCCGCCGGCGCCGGTCCATCGACCGGCAATGTGATGGTTACGAGCGTGCCCTTGCCCGGCGCGCTTTCGATGGTCATCTCGCCGCGATGCAGCGACACCAGTCCTTTGACGAGTGAAAGGCCAAGGCCTGTCCCTTCGAATTGCCGCGTATAGTCGTTGCGGACCTGTGTGAAGGGCCTGCCGAGACGGGCCATGTCCTCTTCGGAAATGCCGATGCCTGTATCGCTGACCCAGAAGCTCAACCAGCTCCCCGACTTTCGCGCGCCGATCTCCACATCGCCTCCATCGGGCGTGAATTTCACCGCATTGGAGAGCAGATTGATCAGGATCTGCTGGATCGCGCGCCTGTCGGCGCAGACCTCACCGATCGCCGCGGGGACCCTTTCGCTGATCGACACGGACTTCGCTTCCGCCTGATGCCGCATGATCGACGAGCATGCATCGACCGCTTCCGTGAAGGCAAAAGGTTCGGGACTGATGGTGTAGGTGCCGGCTTCGATCTTGGAGACGTCAAGGATGGAATTCACGACCGTCAGGAGGTGGTGACCGGACTCGCGGATGATGCCGACATATTCCTTCTGCCGCGGATCGGAGAAGCCGCCGAACATTTCCTGCAGCAGCATGTCGGAGAAGCCGAGGATCGCATTGAGCGGCGTCCTCAACTCATGGCTGACCGCGGCCAGAAAGCGGCTCTTCGCGATCTCGGTGCTGTCGGCCGCTTCCCGTGCGCGGGCGAGATCGCCGCGCAGCGACACCATCTCCTCATTGTCGCGAAGGAGCCCGAAAACGCCTTCATCCCCTCCGTCCATGAATTCGACCAGGAAAGGGTGATAATTGTCCCGCTCCTCTCCGGTCCAGCGGGGCAGCCGAACCCTGATATCGACACGCCGCCGTCCAGCCCCCTCCCGCATATCGGCCAGGGCGCAAAGATAGGAGACGCGGTCGGCCAGATGAATCCGGTCGAAGAACCCCGTCCCGAGTAGCAGTGAAGGAGAAAGCCGCAACAGATTGTTGGCTTGCGCGGAGGCGTCCAGCACCTCTCCCGACCGTCCAAAGCGGAGAACGACGCCGTCTATCAGTTTCTCGAGCGAAGACGGACCGGTGCGCCCTTCGTCAGGCTGTCCTCCATTCGACCTGTCCAGACGCGTCCAGAGCGTGGCTGCGTACAGGAGAGGAACCAGCCATTGCAAAGGCGAAACGCCGCCCACCGGAGAAAGCCGGCTGGAGAGCGCGGCCGTCGCGGCGATGACCAGGAGCCCGGCCAAGCCGCCGACAAGGGTGGAGGTCTTCGAACGGCGCACCCACCACGCTTCAAAAACAGGCGCCAGCGCCATCAGCAAAACGGGCGAACTCAATCCTCCCGCTAAGGCAAGAAAAAGAGGCATGGCCGCCATGGCCACCATGAGCATCGCCCCTTCCAGCAGACCCCGCCGGATTCCGCCAGCGGAAAGAACGACTGCCGACCAGCACAGGCCCGCAACGGAACAGGCGCATGCGGCGACGAGCGGAAGGTCGGTATGGCCGAGCGAAACGAGGACGACGGCCGGAACCAGGAAAAAGGGCGCGCTCAGCATCAGTCCGACAAAGCGGCGGCCGCGCGCACGCTCCGCCTCAGCCTCGACAGAGCGGTGCACGAAGCGATCGCATCCGGCGGTGAGCCCGGCGAGCAGGTCATTCCATTTAGAAGCAGCGGAACTCAAAACGACGCGCTTTCCATCCGTCCGATTTTTCGGATCGTTGTGACATCCAGAAACTCGCACCGAGCTTTTAAGGAATGGATAAAAGGCGCTCGATTTGGCGCCGCCAAAGGGCCGGAAGCGCCGCCGGCGAAGGCTGTCCCCGGCCTGAAATGCCGTCATGGTAAACAGGCCGTAAGGCGGATGCTGCGCGCGCACGCCCCCTTTCCGCGTCATCGGGCAAGCGGCGGACTTTTCAAAATTACATGGCGATTCCAGATGGTTGCATCGAGTCTCCCGCTCCATGGATCCCAAGCGAACCCCGGGCTTCCCGGCGAAACCGCGGCTCAAATCGGATTTCATTCAAATTTGAATAAAATTCCAGCCGACCCGGCAATCGCTCTTTCGCAGCTTTGTGCGACCATCTTCGTGAACAAGGCGCCGTGAGGGACGACAAGCACGGCTTACTTAAGGGACGGGAAATGGGCTTTCTTATCAAGACCGCCTTCTGGTTCGGGCTCGTGTTGCTGATCATTCCTTTCGGCGCGGGGGGGGCCAAGGACAAGCTGGTCAATCCCGTCGAGGCGTTCCAGGCCGCACGCGAAGCCGCGGGCGACGTCGCCGGAATGTGCGAGCGCAAGCCGGAAGTCTGCGTGGTCGGCAAGTCGGCGCTCTACACGATCGGCGTCCATGCCCGTGAGGGCGCCAAGATCGCTTACCAGATGCTCGACGCGCATTTCGGAAAGCATCAAGCCGATGCGGTGACCGAATCAAATGCGCCCGACGTTTCGATTCAGACCGGCGGCATCGCAAAGCCCAACTGACGCGATCGTCGCCCTTTCCAGAGCAAAGCGGTTGCTTTTTCCGTGACGAAAGCGCCGGCCGCGCCTATATGCGGGCCATGCCTCTTTCGATCGACACCATCCGCGACGATTTCGCTTTCCTCGATAGTTGGGAAGACCGCTACCGCTACATCATCGATCTCGGCAACGAATTGCCGCCCTATCCCGAGGCCGCGCGGGACCTCGCCCATAAAGTCCAGGGCTGCGTCAGCCAGGTGTGGCTGCTCACGTCAAGGGAGGGAGAGCACGATCCGATTCTCACCTTCGAAGGCGATTCGGACGCGCATATCGTGCGTGGCCTCGTCGCGATTATGATCGCGCTGTTTTCCGGCAAGCATGCCAGCGAAATCGGCGCCATCGACGCCGAAGCCGTCTTGAAGGAATTCGGCCTCGACGAGCATCTGACGCCGCAGCGCTCAAACGGCCTACGCTCGATGGTGAAGCGGATCAAGGCCGATGCGGCGCGGTCTTTGGCGCTTGAACACCAGGACGGCGGCCTTTGATGACTTGCCACTCGGCCGCGGCCGCCCTGCTCACGGATTGATCGACGGCCTGTAATCCTCCGCTCCCCAATGAAGCAGATGCCTCGCGCCTCTGGGCGGCGGGGGAGAATAGTGACGGCCGAGCGCCCCAAGCGCCGCTTTCAAGACGACTTTCGCGGATCGCGCCGGCCAGCCGCGTTCCCTTTCGACCGTTTCTAAACCTTTGAGGAAGCAGCAGACATCGATCAAGACACCGGCGAGTTCCGGGCCGACCGCAGCGATCGCCCTGTCCACGCGCTGGCGGGCTGCGAGCGCGGAATCCGTCAGATCGGCAACGCCGTTGTCGCGTCTGCCCGAGGAGACCGTCGCCTGCCAATTCGCCCCCATGCGCGGCATGATCTGCGCCCG
>JBQCEL010000234.1:0-3063 GCA_051960255.1 Rhizobiaceae bacterium | reverse complement strand
GAAAACGATCATTCCGCTTTGCCCCTTCGCGGCGGCGCAGTTCCGCCGCCATCCCGAATGGGCCGATGTCCTGAAGAAGTGAGGCCGCATGGTCACTGAGGCCGATATCAAATTCGAGGAGACGGACGGTCGCGGCCGCTATTCCATTCTCATGCCGAATGGGGAGGAATCGCGGCTGACCTATGCGACGCGTACTCCGGGACACATCGTCGCCGATCATACCTTCGTGCCGGTCCCCTATCGCGGCGACGGCGTCGCCGAGATGCTGGTCGAAAGGCTGTTCGCCGACGCAAGGGCGAAAGGCGTTAAGATCACGCCGGCCTGCTGGTTCGTCGCCGACGAATTCGCCCGCCACAGCCCCGCCTGGGACGACGTGCGGGAAACGTAGCCATAGGCAGCGCCGTCAACTGGCAAAGATATCGCGATAGCGTTCCCTCAGGATATTCTTCTGCACCTTGCCCATGGTGTTGCGCGGCAGTTCGTCGACGACGAAAACGCGCTTCGGCTGCTTGAACCGCGCAAGCTTGCCGGCAAGCGCGGCAATCACCTTCTCTTCGGAAGGCGCCGCGCGCGGCTTTGCCACGATCGCGGCGATGACGCCCTCGCCGAAATCCGGATGCCTGACGCCGAAGACGGCCGATTCGACCACGCCCGGCATTTCGTCGATCAGAAGTTCGATCTCTTTCGGATAGATATTGTAGCCGCCCGAGATGATGAGATCCTTTGCGCGGCCGACGATGGAGACATAGCCGTCAGCATCGATCGTCGCCACGTCGCCGGTGATGAAGAAGCCGTCCGGCCGGAATTCCGCCGCCGTTTTCTCCGGCATCTTCCAATAGCCCTTGAAGACATTGCGGCCCTTCACCTCGATGATCCCTATACCGCCTTGAGGCACGATTTCGCCGCTCTCCGCGTCCGCGATCCGCAATTCGACGCCTGGCAGCGGAAAGCCGACCGTGCCGGCGCGCCGCTCCCCATCATAGGGATTGGAGGTGTTCATGTTGGTTTCGGTCATGCCATAGCGCTCGAGAATGCGATGACCGGTCCTGTCCTCGAATTCGCGATGCGTCTCGGCAAGGAGCGGCGCGCTTCCGGACACGAAGAGCCGCATATGACCGACGAGATCGCGCGTGAAGCGGCGCTCGGCGAGAAGCCTCGTATAGTAGGTCGGCACGCCCATCATCGTCGTCGCGCGTGGCAAGGCCGCGATGATGTCGTCCATGACGACGCCCGGCAGGAGGATCATCGAGCCGCCGGCAAGCAGGATCACATTCGTGGCGACGAAAAGCCCATGCGTGTGGAAGATCGGCAGGGCATGCAGCAGCACGTCGCCATCGGTAAAGCGCCAGTAATCGACCAGAGCTTCGGCGTTCGACAGCAGATTGTCCTGGGTGAGCATCGCCCCTTTCGAGCGGCCGGTCGTGCCGGAAGTATAGAGAAAGGCGGCAAGATCGCCCGACGTGCGCGCCGCGGCTTCGCCTTGGGACGGCATCTGGGCAGCCTTGTCCATCAGGCTGCCGGCGCCGTCGCCATTGAGCGTCATGATCGCCGCATCGGCGGTCTCCGCCACCGGTTCGAGCGCCGGCCGGTTGCCCTCGTCGCAGACGAGAAGGCGCGCCCCGGCATCGGTGACGAAATATTCGACCTCAGGCGCGGTATAGGCTGTGTTGAGTGGCAGGAAGACCAGTCCGGCCTTGACGCAGGCGGCGTAGAGCGCCAGCGCCTCCGGCGATTTCTTCACCTGCGCCGCGACCCGGTCGCCTGCCCTCAGGCCCTTTTCCGTGAGCGCATGCGCCATCCGCGCCGCTAGGGCAAGAAAGGCGCGATAGCTGATTTCCCGGCCATCGCTGAGGATCAGGAAAGGTCTGTCGCTTGTCTCATGCCGGAGAAAGAGGGCGTCATAGAGCGTATTGGACATCATCAGGGCTCGCGCGGCTTCTGCATCAATTTCTATGCAGCACAAGACGCCCCGCCTGCAAGTGTGGCCGTCCCGTCGCCATTTGCCCCGCCGGTCCTAGATGTTTGGTCCCGGCATTTGCTGGAGCGGATTGACGATGAACCGTTCGGGTTGTGAGGTCCATGCCTTGCAGATGAACTCGTAGGGCGTGAGGCCCTTGAGGGTTTTGAGCCTGCGGGGGAAGTTATAGGCTGCGACGAAGTCGGCGAGGTGTTGCCTGAGCTGATCGTGGCTCTCGTAGTAGAACCGTTTGACCGTGGCGTCCTTGATGGTGCGGTTCATCCTCTCGACCTGTCCATTGGTCCATGGATGCTTGGTCTTGGTCGTGCGGTGCTCGATGTCGTTCCTGGCGCAGGCATACTCGAAGGCGTGCGCTCTGAAGATCTCACCGTTGGCGATGGCCTCTTTGATCAGGGGCACGGCCGATCCTCCGGCGCCGGGCGTGGTGAACTGGATACCGTTGTCGGTGAGCACGGTGTGGATCTTGTAGGGAACGGCCGCGATCAGCCGGAGCAGGAACTCTCTGGAGACGGCGGTCGTGGCCTTCTCATGCAACTCCACGAAAGCGAACTTCGAGGTACGGTCGATGGCGACGAACATGTGCAGCTTGCCCTGCTCGGTGCGCACCTCGGCTATGTCGATGTGGAAGTAGCCGATCGGGTAGCTCTTAAACTTCTTCCTTGCCGGCTTGTCGCCCTCGACATCGGGCAGGCGGCCGATGCCATGGCGCTGCAGGCAGCGATGCAAGGACGACCGCGTCAGATGCGGGATCGTCGGCTGCAGCGCATAGAGGCAGTCATCCAGCGGCGGCAGCGTATAGCGCCGGAAGGCGACGATGACCGCCTCCTCCTCGACGGACAGCACTGTCGATCGTGGTTCCTTCGGGCCGGTCGGCAGATCGGCCACCGAGGTCCGCTTTTTCCACTTCGCCACGGTCTTCTGGTTGATCCCATAGCGCTTCGCCAGCGTTCTCAGGCTCTCTTGACTATGTTGTATCGCTCGACGGACCGCCGCTGTCGTCGTGGCGCTCCCATGGTGAACCTGGCCCATAGCGCATCCTTTGATTCGGGTGACAAGGATGCTCCATTAAAGCCCGGGATCAAACA
>JBQCEL010000233.1:0-11685 GCA_051960255.1 Rhizobiaceae bacterium | reverse complement strand
TATCGTCTCGGCGCTATTCTTCATCGCCGCGGCCTGGCGGGCAGGGGATATGCTCGCGCTCTCGGGCGGCGTCTTTTTCCTGATTGCGTGCTTTTCCTTCCTGGTGCCAATCGTCCAGAAGGAAAATCACTGAAGAAGGAGCTTAACCCTCTTTCCGGAACGGACCGTGTTCCTCCAGATATTCGGCCATCTCGGCGACTTCCCGCCTTTCGCTTCGGAGATAATCGGCAACGGCGTGGCGAAAGCTTTCATTGGGAATGTAGTGGGCTGAGGTCGTCGTCACCGGCCTGTACCCGCGCGCCAGCTTGTGCTCGCCCTGTGCTCCTGCCTCCACCACCTTCAGCTTCCGTTCAATGGCGAAGTCGATCGCCTGGTGATAGCAGACTTCGAAATGAAGGAACGGGTGGTCCTCGACGCAGCCCCAATGGCGGCCGAATAGCGTATCCGAACCGATGAAGTTGATAGCGCCGGCGATGTAGCGCCCGTTGCGCTTCGCCATCACCAGCAGGATATCGTTCGCCATGCGCTCGCCGACCAGTGAAAAGAAGCGGCGGTTGAGATAGGGGCGGCCCCATTTGCGGCTTCCCGTATCCATGTAGAAGGCGAAGAAATCGTCCCAGACGCGCTGCGTCAGGTCGCTACCGGTCAGCCAATCGATGGTGATGCCGTCTTCAAGGGCGGCGCGGCGTTCCTTTTTCAGCGCCTTGCGCTTGCGCGAGGCGAGGGTGGAGAGGAAGTCGTCATATGTCCCGTAACCCTCGTTGATGAAATGAAACTGCTGGTCGGTCCGCAGCAGGAAGCCAGACGCTTCGAGCGCCGCGACATCCGGCCTGCTCGCAAATGTCACATGCGCTGAGGAGACGCCGAGCTGCTCGGTCAGCGCCCTGATGCCGGCCGCGAGGGCGCGGCGAAGATCACTCTCGGCGAAATCGCGATGGACGAGCAGGCGCGGTCCTGTCGCCGGCGTAAAGGGAACCGATATCTGCAGCTTCGGATAGTAGTCCCCGCCGGCCCGCTCGAAGGCGTTGGCCCAGCCATGATCGAAGACATATTCGCCTTGGCTGTGGCTCTTGAGATAGCAGGGCACCGCGCCGATCAGCCGCCCGTCGGGCGCATCGAGTCTAAGATGTTGCGCCGCCCAGCCGGTGCGCCGCGTCGCACAGCCGGATTCCTCGAGCGTCTTCAGGAAAACGTATGAGATAAACGGGTTATAGGGAATGTCTTCGGAAAAGGACGAGGCGCCGGCAAGATCATCCCATTCGGCTTTTCGGAAGCTGTCGAGACCGTTCGCGACGCGAATCGTGATCTCGCCTTCAACTGGCCGCCCGCCTTTGGTCGCTTCATCCATCCGCCCGAAGATAAGCGCCCTCGGGCGGGGTGCAAGCCGTCATGGCATCACAGTGCCGCGAAATCACAGGGTCAGGAATGTGGACGGGTCGAAGCCCTCGAACGTCATCTGGTCGGCACGCTTCGCCGACAGATCCGCCGCGATCCTGTCGCGGACCGTCCAGCTGATGACCGGCAGGGAAAGCCGCTCGCGCATGAAAGTCACGAACGGGTTCGGCATGTCGTCGAGGTTATAAGAGGCGAAGGAGAGATTGTAGGCGAGCATGCCGAAATGCTTCTCGATATCCTCTTCGCTCTTTCCCATTGCCGTCAGGCCGCCCGGAACGTTCGGCGCCTGCTTGGGGAATTCCCGAACGAGCCACGGATCGAACGACATGATCGCCGCCTCGCCTCGATAATTGCCAAGCTGGGCCGCGACTTTGGCGACCAGGCCCTCGTCCTTTCCCTCGATGCCCTTTAGTTCAATGACGAGAGGAACGCGCCCCGCCACCTTTTCGAGCATTTCGCTAAGCGTCGGGATATGGTCGGCCGTTCCGCCGACCTTGAGCGCGCCCAATTCCGCCGCCGTTCGGTCGAAGACGGAGCCGTCGACGCCGGCGAGCCGCTTCAGATCGCCATCATGGATGACGACCGGAACCCCGTCTCTTGAGAGATGCACGTCGCATTCGATGGCGAAACCGCGTTCGGCGGCCGCCTTGAAGGCCGACAGCGTGTTCTCCCAGCGCTTCTTGTTGAGGTCGTGATAGCCGCGATGCGCGATCGGCCGCTTCGCCAGCCAGGAAATGTCGGGCATGTTGTTGTCCTAATGCAATTCGAGAATGGATTCGACTTCCACTGAGGCATTGAGCGGCAGCGCGGCCATGCCGACGGCGACGCGCGAATGCTTACCGGCATCACCCAACACCTCGACCAGAAGGTCCGATGCGCCATTGCCGACGAGATGCTGCTCGGTGAAATCGGGCGTCGAGGCGACGAGCACGGAAATCCGCAACACGCTCTTGACCTTCTCCAGCGATCCGGCCGCCGCCTTGGCCTGCGCCAGGATGTTGATGGCGCATTGGCGGGCCGCTTCCCTGCCGGCGGCGACATCGAGGTCACGCCCGAGCAGGCCGGTCGAAACGAGCTTGCCGTCCTTCAGCGGCAATTGTCCGGAAACAAAGAGCAGATTGCCCGCCCTGGTGAAAGGAACGTAATTCGCCGCCGGCGCCGCCGCTGAAGGCAATGTGATGCCAAGAGCCTTCAATCGCATTTCTATTGTCTCAGCCATGGTGTATCCGTTCCTGTGAAATATGATGCAGACGCAATTCCCTTTATTGCTTCTGCCTCTCTTCCGCCACGACCTTTTCACAGGCTGCGGAAAAATCCAGCAAGTCAGCCGCCCAACGGAGTGTGCCCCATGCGCTTTTGGCGCCCGATCCAGATCGCTTCGATGGGATGCCTCCTCCTTGGGGCGCACCCCGCTCTCGCGGCCCGCTTCCTGGCGCCACACCGGGCGGTCTATGATCTTTCGCTCATCAAGGCGACGGACAAATCCGGCATTACCGCCCTCACCGGGCGCATGGTCTATGAGTTCAAGGGATCGGCATGCGACGGCTATACGGTGACGTTCCGTTTCGTCACCCGCATCCAGACGGAGGACAATATCAGGCTGACGGACCAGCAGACCTCGACCTTCGAAGACGCCGCCGGCAAGACCTTTCGCTTCGACACAAAATCCTTTGTCGATGAAACCCTGAGCAAGGAGGTGAGCGGAACCGCGACGCATGACGCGAAGGGGCTGACGCTGGTGAAGCTGGAAAAGCCGGCGCCATCCTCTCTATCCCTCCCGGCCGCCGAGTTTCCGACGCAGCAGCTGGTCGATATGCTCGGGCGCGCCGAGAAAGGCGATCGTTTCTATACCGTCAATCTTTTCGACGGGTCCGATACCGCCGACCGGGTCATGGCGACGACCGTCGTCATCGGCAAGCAGGCCGCATTGTCCAAGGACGATCCGGAAAAACCCGCGCTTACCGCCGTCAAGCTCGAAAAGCCAGCGAAATTGGATCATTATTGGCCGGTGACGGTGGCCTATTTCGATACGACCAAGGAAGCGAAGAAGGAAGGCGAGGAGACCCCGACATACCGGATCAGCTTTAAGCTCCTCGATAACGGCATTACCCGAGACCTGACCATGGATTACGGCGATTTCTCCATGAAAGGGAAACTGGTGAACCTGGCGCTCCTGAAGTCGAACACGGACAGCTGCAAGCAATAGCCTCTCTCGATACGGCCATCAGGCTCGCATGAACGCATTATTCTCCATCCATGCGGCATAACTGAAAAATCGAGGGAAGTGGTCGGTTTCGGATGGCTTCCTTCGTCATATTGCCGAGTGGATGGCAATGCGACGGCGCGGCTTTGTCGTAAAGAGCCGGCGCGATGGAGGCAATATGACGAAGGTAAAAATTGCAGGGTTCGGTGTCTCGCTTGATGGTTTCGCCGCGGGAACCAATCAGAGTTTGGATCATCCGCTCGGCTTGCGCGGCGAGGAACTCTTTCAGTGGTTTTTCCCCACGCGAACATTTCGTCAGATGCAGGGAAAAGAGGGCGGCGAAACGGGCGTCGATGATCGGTTCGCCCAGCGCGCAATGCAAGGTTTCGGCGCCTTCATCCTCGGCCGCAACATGTTCGGACCTGTTCGTGGGGAATGGCCGGACGATCAGTGGAAAGGCTGGTGGGGTGACAATCCGCCTTATCACGCGCCAACTTTCGTCCTGACACATTATCCACGAGCACCAATCGAAATGCTGGGCGGAACGACGTTTCACTTTGTCACGGACGGCATCGAAGATGCCCTGCAAAAGGCGCGCGAGGCGGCAGGCGCAAAGGACATCAAGATTGGCGGCGGCGTCGAGACTGTGAGGCAATACGTTCAGGCCGGCCACGTGGACGAAATCCACCTTGCTTTTGCTCCCGTCGCGCTTGGCCAGGGGGAATCACTCTTTAGCGGCATGGATCTTCGCGCTCTGGGATATCAGACGGTCGAGCATGTTCCGACAGACCGGGCCACCCATATTGTCCTCGCGAAGTAGGATCGGAGGGCGATCGGCTGTGGTGCATTTAGCGCCGATGGTTCGCTCCATCGCCCGCAATCAAACATTATCGACTGGCACTACAATTTGCATCGACCACGCGCTGCGCCATCGCGCGTGGGGCGAAGAGCAGGCGTGTTTGGGAGGAGCTTGGAACAGCCGTTAGCCTAGTGACGTCGCCCTTGCGCTCGCCCGCAGTCGGCATGATTATCATTGTGATCCTGCCTTGACGTTTCTTCGCCCAATTCATGCAGGGAGACCGCTATGGCTCTGCACGCTTCGCCCAAGGGTGCTTCGATCGTTCTACGAGACCTGAAGAAACTGCTGCCTGATCTGGAAGCGCTCTACAAGGACATTCACGCCCATCCGGAATTGTCGATGCAGGAGACGCGGACGGCGGGCATTGCCGCCGACAAGCTCAGAAACGCCGGTTATGAAGTGACGACCAAGGTCGGCAAGACGGGCGTGGTGGGCTTGTTGCGCAACGGCGACGGGCCGACGGTGATGCTGCGCGCCGATATGGATGCGCTCCCCATCGCCGAGGATACCGGCCTTGCCTATGCCAGCAGGGCCACCGCGATGGATGCTGAAGGCAATGCCGTCCCGGTCGGCCATATGTGCGGCCACGATATGCATGTTGCCTGGCTGGTCGGCGCGACGGCCTTGCTGTCGGAGGCGCGGGATGCCTGGAAAGGCACATTGATGGCCGTCTTTCAGCCGGGTGAAGAAACGGCGCAAGGCGCCCAGGCAATGATCGATGACGGTCTGCTGAAACGCTTCCCGACGCCCGAAGTCGTCCTCGGCCAGCATGTCATGGTCGGTCCGGCCGGCGCCGTGGCCGGGAGCGCCGGCCCGATCACTTCCGCGGCGGACAGTTTGCAGATCCGCCTGTTCGGGCGCGGCGCGCATGGGTCCATGCCGCAGGCGAGCGTCGATCCGGTCGTCATGGCGGCATCCGTCGTGCTGCGGCTCCAGACCATCATCTCCCGCGAGGTTGCCGCGACCGACGCGGCAGTGGTCACAGTCGGCGTGTTGCAGGCGGGCACGAAGGAAAACGTCATACCTGACGAAGCACTCATCAAGCTCAATGTACGGACATTCGACGCCGGCGTGCGCAAGCATGTGCTTGCAGCGATCGAGCGGATCGTCAACGCAGAGGCCGAAGCCTCGGGCGCGCCGCGCAAGCCCGAGATCACCCCGCTCGACCGTTACCCGCTCAATGTAAATGACGAAACCGCCAGCGACCGGGTCGCGGAGGCTTTTCGTGGCTATTTCTCTGCGGATCGCGTCCATCACACCGGACCGGCGCCCGCGAGCGAGGATTTCGGCTGCTTCGGCACGGCTTGGCAGGCGCCGTCGGTGTTCTGGTTCGTCGGCGGAAACGATCCCCGGATTTATGCGAAAGCCAAGGCTGCGGGCAAGCTGAACGAACTACCGGTCAACCACAGCCCGAAATTCGCGCCGATCCTGCATCCGACGCTGGAAACGGGCGTCCAGGCGCTCGTGGTCGGAGCGCTGGCCTGGTTGGGCGCGGACGGGAAGTGACGTCTTCCATGCAGGCCAAGGGATATAGCGGTGATCCGGCCCGTCTCCCCGAACTGCCGGGTTTGCTTCGGAATAGCAGGTGCAGGGGCTGACTGTCGGGGTCATGATCACCATTTCCACCTTCGTGCATATTCTCGACCTGGGGGGCACCTTCGTCTTCGCCATCAGCGGAGCGCTTGCCGCGGTCAATCGGCGGCTCGACATTTTCGGCATCCTCGTCCTTTCCTTCGTCGCCGGCAATGTCGGCGGCATCACCCGCGACGTGCTGATCGGCGCGATACCGCCCGCCGCCCTGTCAGACAGCCGATATCTGCTGGTTTCCGTCCTGGCCGGCCTCATCACCTTCTTCTCCTATGCCGGCGTCGACAAGTTGCGCACGCCGGTGCTCCTCTTCGACGCAATAGGGCTGGCCTTCTTCGCCGTCGCCGGCGCGCAGAAGGCGATCGAGTTCGGATTGAGCCCGATCATGTCGGCTCTTCTCGGCATGCTGACCGGCATCGGTGGCGGCATGATGCGCGATGTCCTTCTCACCGAAATCCCGCAGGTGTTGCGGTCGGACCTCTACGCCGTTGCGGCGCTTGCCGGCGCGTCAATCGTCGTCATCGGTCATGTGTTCGGCATCTCCTACGGCGTCTCGGCGCTCGTCGGAGCCCTTTTGTGCATTGGCCTTCGATATATGGCCATCCGGCACGGCTGGCATTTGCCGATTGCCCATCTCTCCGCCAGGGGCCGCGTCGAGACGACGCCTTCAAAAGATGAGGAAGAGCGCTGATTCGTCGAGCGGGTCTCCTCAGGAGCGCCGTGGCACATTGACGGGAAGGCTGCCGAGAGCCGTTGGTCCGCAACTAGAGCCTTTCATGGATAGATGGAATCGTTCTGCCGGAAGGAATTCGGGCCAAGGTCAAGGGCTTCGGCGCCGGTCGTACCGGTGGTACGGCCAAGCCGGAGGCCGAAGGATGTGGCCCGAATTCGTCCGGCCCGAAGGGTTTCCCGCTGGCGGGCGCCCGCTTTGTCGGGCGGATCGCCGCGCCATCGAGGAAACAGAACCGTTTCCATCTAACCATGAAAGGCTCCAGCCCCAAATCGACCGCCGATATGCACGCGCTTGCCATTTCCCCGCCAAGTCTCTATATGCGCGGTCATTCCACACACGGATCAGGGTTTCGTGCCGGGAGACATCCGGCCGGGACCACCGGTGGCGCTTAGGGATCGCCCGTTCGCGTCGAGGTCCGTGGAGGTCCAACCGGAAAGGAACTTTCGAATGGCTCTGCCTGATTTCAGCATGCGCCAGCTCTTGGAAGCTGGCGTTCACTTCGGCCACCAGACCCACCGCTGGAACCCGAAGATGGCGCCCTACATCTTCGGCGCGCGCAACAATATCCATGTCATTGACCTGTCGCAGACGGTGCCGCTTTTGCACCAGGCTCTGAAGGTCGTGTCCGACACCGTCGCCGGCGGCGGCCGCGTTCTCCTCGTCGGCACCAAGCGCCAGGCTTCAGAGATTATCGCCGACGCGGCGCAGCGTTCGGCGCAATATCACGTGAATTCGCGCTGGCTGGGCGGCATGCTCACCAACTGGAAGACGATTTCGAATTCGATCCAGCGGCTTCGGAAGCTGGACGAGCTTCTGGCGGGCGAGGCCCAGGGCTTCACAAAGAAGGAGCGCCTCAACCTCGAGCGCGAGCGCGAGAAGCTCAACCGGGCGCTCGGCGGCATCAAGGACATGGGCTCGACGCCAGACCTGATGTTCGTGATCGACACCAACAAGGAAGCGATCGCGATCCAGGAAGCCAAGCGTCTCGGCATCCCGGTCGTGGCGATCGTCGATTCCAATTGCGATCCCGACGTCGTCGATTACCCGATCCCGGGCAATGACGACGCCTCGCGCGCTATCGCGCTTTATTGCGATCTGGTGGCCAAGGCGGCGCTCGACGGCATCGCGCGCCAGCAGGGCGCATTGGGCGTCGATATCGGAGCCCAGGCCGAAGCACCGGTCGAGCCCGCGCTCGAAGAGGCTCCGGCCACCGAGGCGGCTCCGGCCGCGGGCGCTCCCGGCGCCTGAACGGGAGTGAATGTGGGTCCGTCCGGTCGGAAGCCGGCGCGGCTGCCACGACACCGACATAAGCCGGGCGCGGCGTTTTCCGCGTCCAGATTGGCGCTCTCCATAGCTGGACGGAGCGCCTTCGCTTTTTGAATGACGAGGCGAAGATGAGCATTTCTGCTGCACAGGTGAAAGAACTCCGCGAGATGACCGGCGCGGGCATGATGGATTGCAAGGCGGCCCTTGGCGAAACCAATGGCGACATGGAGGCCGCCGTCGATTGGCTGCGCAAGAAGGGCATCGCCAAGGCCGACAAGAAGGCCGGCCGCACGGCCGCCGAAGGCCTGATCGGCGCAGCGTCGAATGCGCTTTCCGCGGTTGCCGTCGAGGTCAATTCGGAAACCGACTTCGTGGCGCGCAACGATGCGTTCCAGGAAATCGTTCGCAACGTGGCCAACGTCGCGCTATCGACCGGCGGCTCGACCGAGGCGGTCGCGAACGCCACCTATCCGGGATCACAGAAGACTGTGACGGAGACGATCAAGGACGCCGTCGGCACGATCGGCGAGAATATGGGCTTCCGCCGCTCGGCGAAGCTCAGCGTCGGCGCCGGTGCGGTCGCGACCTATATCCATAACGCCATTGCGGACGGTCTCGGCAAGATCGGCGTCCTGGTCGCCATCGAGACCAGCGGCAATGCCGAGCAGGCCCGCGCCTTCGGGCGTCAGGTCGCGATGCATGTCGCGGCGACAAATCCGCTGGCGCTGACGACGGACGAGATCGATCCGGCGACGGTGGCGCGCGAGAAGGACATTTTTTCCGAGCAGGCGCGCGCCTCCGGCAAGCCAGAGGCCATCATCGAGAAGATGGTCGAAGGCCGGTTGCGGAAATTCTATGACGAGGTGGTGCTCCTGAAGCAGGCTTTCGTCATCAATCCGGACCTGACGGTCGAGCAGGCGCTGAAGGCGGCCGAGAAGGAGATCGGCGCGCCGGCGAAGATCACCGGCTTCGTGCGTTTCGCGCTCGGCGAAGGGATCGAGAAGGAAACGTCCGACTTCGCCGCCGAAGTGGCTGCCGCCGTCAAGAAATAAGCCGTCTCGACTGCATTTCGACCTGAAGGGCATCGCGTGACATCGCGGTGCCCTTCGTGTATCGCATCGGCGGCCGGCGCATCGGATCGAAAAGGGAACTCCGGAGTTCGGACCAAACCGACCGAAGACGATAGATTACCTGCCATCTGCCAAAGACGCATGTGGCGGGACCAGGTGAAGAGGAAACGATGACCGACACTCCCCGCTATCGCCGCGTGCTTCTGAAGGCCTCCGGCGAGGCGCTCATGGGAAGCCAGGGCTTCGGCATCGACGTCTCGGTCGTCGATCGTATAGCGGCGGATATTAAAGAGGCCCGCGAGATGGGCGTCGAGGTGGCCGTGGTTATCGGCGGCGGCAATATCTTCCGCGGCGTGGCGGTTGCCTCTAAGGGAGGAGACCGCGTCACCGGCGACCATATGGGCATGCTCGGCACGGTGATCAATTCGCTGGCGCTCAGGACTTCGCTGGTGAAAATCGGCGTCGATGCCGTGGTGCTTTCCGCGATTGCCATGCCTGAGCTTTGCGAGAGTTTTTCGCAACGGCAGGCGACGGCCTATATCGACGCCGGCAAGGTGGTGATCTTCGCAGGCGGCACCGGCAATCCATTCTTCACCACCGATTCGGCGGCGGCGCTGCGCGCGGCCGAGATTGGCGCGGACGCGCTTTTCAAGGGAACCCAGGTGGACGGCGTCTATTCCGCCGACCCCAAGAAGGATCCCACGGCGAAACGCTTCGAGCACATCACCCATAAAGAGGTTTTGAAGGAGGGCCTCAATATCATGGATATGACGGCGATAGCGCTTGCGCGTGAGAACAACATCCCGATAATTGTCTATTCGATACATGAAAAAGGCGGTTTGGGCGCGATCCTCAGGGGCGAAGGGCGCTGTACGGTCGTCTCGGACAATTAAGGAAACTCCGGCCTCTGGCGAGAGCCGTTCTCCGGAAGGCATTTCCTTTCGGAACCGATCCGTCCAACGGCGCGAATTGACCTTTGAATGCCGGCCAGCGCAATGCGATCTTCAAATGCCGAATCTCCGCGAAATAAAGGGCTGGCCGGGCGTGTGAAACTGCCATGAATGGCGTTGGGGAGTAAAAGACGATGAGCAGCGACGTCGATTTCAAGGATTTGCAACGGCGCATGGACGGCGCAATCAGTTCCTATCAGCACGACCTCGCCTCACTTCGGACGGGGCGCGCTTCCTCGAACCTTCTCGACCCCGTCCATGTCGATGCCTACGGCTCCTCCATGCCGATCAATCAGGTCGCGACGGTCACGGTGCCGGAACCGCGGATGATCTCCGTTTCGGTCTGGGACAAGTCGCTGGTTACGGCGGTCGATCGGGCCATCCGCGAATCCAATCTGGGTTTCAATCCGATCATGGACGGCACGACGCTCCGCATTCCGCTGCCGGAGCTCAATGAGGAACGGCGCAAGCAATTGGTGAAGATCGCCCACCAATATGCCGAGCAGGCGCGCGTTGCGGCGCGCCACGTCCGGCGCGACGGGATGGAAAACATCAAGAAGGCGGAAAAGGACGGCGGGATCAGCCAGGACGACAGCCGGACGCATTCCGATCGCGTGCAGAAGATGACCGACGACACGATCGCCACAATCGACAGGCTCCTTGCCGAGAAGGAAACCGAGATCCTGCAGGTTTGAACATTCCTTGCAGGACACGAAAGAAGGTCGATGGGCAAGCCAGAGCATATCGCGATCATCATGGACGGCAACGGGCGGTGGGCGAAGGCGCGAGGCCTGCCGCGCTCTGCCGGCCACAGGGCCGGCGTCGAGACCTTGCGGCGGACCGTGCGCGCCGTCGGCGATATGCGGATACCCTGGCTGACCGTCTATGCCTTTTCCTCGGAGAACTGGTCGCGGCCTGCGTCCGAGATCACCGACCTTATGGGCCTGCTCAAAATATTCATTCGGCGCGATCTGGCGGAACTGCACCAAAACGGCGTCCGGGTGCGCGTCATCGGCGAGCGCGAGAATCTGACTCCCGATATCCGAAAGCTGCTCGAGGAAGCCGAAACCCTCACGCGTAACAATGCCAACATGAATCTTGTCGTCGCCTTTAATTACGGCGGCAGGGATGAGATCGTCAGGGCGATTCGTCGCCTCGTCGAGGATCGGAAATCCGGTGAGGCGGCCGACATCACGGCGGAGAACTTCGCGCGTTGCCTCGACACTGCCGGCATACCGGATCCCGATCTCGTCATCCGCACCAGCGGCGAGCAGAGGCTTTCCAATTTCCTGCTGTGGCAGGCGGCCTATGCCGAACTCGTGTTTCTGCCCTGCTTCTGGCCGGATTTCAGCGTTGCGGATCTTGGGCATGCGATCGATGTCTTCGCCGCCAGGGACCGACGCTTCGGTGGCGTCGCTCAACGTGACGTCGCTTCATGAGCGAATCGGACAGCGAGACGCCGACTCCGAACCCGCCGCAACGGAAAACGAGTTTTGCCGATGTCGGCATGCGGACGCTTTCCGCCGTGGTTCTTGCGGCAATAGCGGTAGCGGCGACATGGATGGGGGGCGCCGCGTTCCGGTTGCTGACGGTTCTAGGCTCCGCCCTGATCTTCGTCGAAT
>JBQCEL010000232.1:0-14648 GCA_051960255.1 Rhizobiaceae bacterium | reverse complement strand
TTTCCGGCAAGGGACGCGTGACGGCGGACGGTAAGGACATGGACGAAATCGGCGAGCGCACATCGCCCTTCGAAGGCAAGCCCTGGTCGGTCTATGTGCCGGCGGGGTCGCGCTGGAGCGTCATCGCAACGACGGATCTGCAACTGGCGGTCTGCACAGCGCCCGGCAAGCCGCACAGCCATCCCGCGCGCGTCATCGCGCCCGACACTCTTGGCCAGGAGGTACGGGGCAAGGGCACCAACACGCGCTACGTCACCAACATCCTGCCCGAAACCGATCAGGGCGCGGATTCGCTTCTCGTCGTCGAGGTCGTCACGCCGGGCGGGCACACCTCGTCCTATCCGCCACATAAGCACGATCAGGACAATTTGCCGGCCGAATCGCTGCTGGAGGAAACCTATTATCATCGCATCAACCCGCCGCAGGGTTTTGCCTTCCAGCGCGTCTATACGGACGATCGCTCGCTCGACGAGACGATGGCCGTCGAAGACGGCGACGTGGTGATGGTGCCGCGTGGCTATCATCCTTGCGCCGCCTGTCACGGCTACGACCTCTATTATCTCAACGTCATGGCGGGCCCGGTGCGAACCTGGAAGTTCCACAACGCCGCCGAGCATGAGTGGCTGCTGAAGGCTTGATCGAGCGGCGGGCTTCTGAAGGTTGCGGTGGGGACCAGCCGCTTGCGTTGCCGCATTCTTTGCACTAGCCAACGCTCACGCACACTACCCACGGACCTGCCATGACCCTCATCGACATCCGCACGCCTGATCCGAAGCGCCTCGTTCCCGGCGCGACCGGCGATTGGGAGATTATCGTCGGCATGGAGGTGCATGCGCAGGTCACGTCGAACGCCAAGCTTTTTTCCGGCGCCTCGACCGCCTTCGGCGCCGCGCCAAACGCCAATGTCAGCCTGGTCGATGCGGCGATGCCGGGCATGCTGCCTGTCATCAACGAGGAATGCGTCAAACAGGCCATCCGGACCGGGCTTGGCCTGAAGGCGCAAATCAACCTGAAATCCGTTTTTGACCGCAAGAATTATTTCTATCCCGACCTGCCGCAGGGCTACCAGATATCGCAGTACAAGCAGCCGATCGTCGGCGAAGGCACGGTCGTCGTCTCCGTCGGCCCTGACCGGCAGGGCAATTTCGAGGACATCGAAATCGGCATCGAGCGCCTGCATCTCGAGCAGGACGCCGGCAAGTCGCTGCATGACCAGCACGCCACCATGTCCTATGTCGATCTCAACCGCTCCGGCGTGGCGCTGATGGAGATCGTGTCGAAGCCCGACATGCGCTCCGCCGACGAGGCAAAGGCCTATCTCACCAAGCTTCGCACCATCGTGCGCTATCTCGGCACCTGCGACGGCAATATGGACGAGGGTTCCATGCGCGCCGACGTGAATGTCTCGGTCAGGCGGCCTGGCGAGCCTTTCGGCACGCGCTGCGAGATCAAGAACGTCAACTCCATCCGCTTCGTCGGCCAGGCGATCGAGTACGAGGCGCGCCGCCAGATCGCCATTCTAGAGGACGGCGGCAAGATCGATCAGGAAACCCGCCTGTTCGACGCCGTGAAGGGCGAAACGCGCTCTATGCGCTCCAAGGAAGAGGCGCATGACTACTGCTACTTCCCCGATCCGGACCTTCTGCCACTCGAATTCGACCAAGCCTATGTCGATGCGCTCGCGGCCGATCTGCCGGAATTGCCTGATGTTAAGAAGGCGCGCCTGGTCGGAAGCCTCGGGCTCTCCGCATATGACGCCTCCATCCTCGTGTCCGAAAAGGCGATCGCCGATTATTTCGAGAAGGTAGCGGCGGGCCGTGACGGCAAGACGGCGGCAAACTGGGTCATCAACGACCTGCTTGGCCAGCTGAACAAAAACGGCAAGGGCATCGAGGAGACGCCTGTTTCGCCCGACCAGCTTGGCGGCATCATCGACCTGATCAGGGAAGGCACGATTTCGGGTAAGATCGCCAAGGACCTCTTCGAGATCGTCTGGAACGAGGGCGGCGATCCGAAGGAAATCGTCGAAAAGCGCGGCATGAAGCAGGTCACGGACACCGACGCCATCGAGAAGGCGGTGGACGATGTGATTGCGGCCAATCCGGACAAGGTGGAGCAGGCGAAGGCCAAGCCGACCATGGCCGGCTGGTTCGTCGGCCAGGTCATGAAGGCGACCGGCGGCAAGGCCAACCCCCAGGCGGTCAACGCGCTGGTCAAGGGAAAACTCGGGATCGAATAGGAGCCGAACAGCCTCGACGTCTGCCTCCGACCGGCGCACGGCGGGTGAGGAACAACAGCGTCGCCGCCGCTTCCTAAAAAATTTCGTCGATTTTTCCGCGCATTTAACCGACCAGTAAGATTAACGCGCTTTAATCATATCCGTTCTGGTACAGGGTACGGGTAGAAAGATGCGTGTTCGGATTCTGGGCAGGTTCCAACGCAATCTGGCGCTGGGCGCGGCGGTCATTGTCATCGGCGGATTCACCGCGGGATGTAGTTCGGATACGACGCGCTTCGCCGACGGTCTGACGACCGGCTCGACAAGCCGGCCGGTTGTTTCGCCTCCGGCCAATCAGCCCTTTCCAGGAGACGTCGGGCCGAGCGTTCGCTCGCCCTCGGCATCGCTGGGCGGTGGCGTCTCGCAGCCATCCTATCGCGTCTCGAATGTCCAGCAGTCCAGTCTCGGCCCGGTTTCTTCCGGCAGCCTACCGCCCGTTTCATCCCATGATGTCGGGCCGGCCCCCGTTCATCGCTCTGCCAGTCTTGACCGAACCGTGACAGGCGGTACGCATCGCGTCGAACAGCGCGCTGAGGCTGAGAGTGTTCCAACCCAATCGCGGAGCGGCGCGAGCCATTGGTCGAGGGCCGGAGGGACGGAGATTACCGTTGGTCAGGGCGAAAGCGTCAAAACCTTGTCCCGGCGCTTCGGTGTCCCCGAGCGCGAAATCCTTCGCGCCAACGGGCTCTCGGCCTCCCACGGAGTTGCTGCCGGTGAGAAGATCATCATCCCGACCTTCGTCTATGCGAACAATGCGCATGGCCACGACACGCGGATTGCCGAGGCGCCCCGCGCCAACGAGCCGAAACGTGATGAGCCGGCCCGCAAGGCGCCCGTTCCACAGCATGTGGCCGTTCTGCCATCCGGCAAGGAAGATAGCGGCAAACATGAGGAGGCGCGTTCGGCCTCGGCTATCGGCACGGGACAATATAAGGTCGAATCCGGTGACAGCCTCCATGGCATCGCCAGGAAGACGGGAGTGCGCGTCGAGGCGATCCGGAAGGCCAACAATTTGAAGACGGATTTCCTTCGTGTCGGCCAGGTTCTTACCATTCCGGGCGGCAACCAGAAGGTCGCCAGCGCGGCTTCGAAGAATGTCGATCCGGTGGTGACGGGCACGGCGACGCCGTCGAAGCCGCAGCAGCCGGCTCCGGAAGCGAAGACAGAGTCCCATCCGGCTGCCTATACGCCGCCGCAGAAGACGGAAAAGGTGATCGCTGAGGCAGGGCAGAAGGAAGCCGCTGTCGCTCCCGAAACGACAGGCATCGGCAAGATGCGGTGGCCCGTGCGGGGCCGGATCATCACCTCGTTTGGAGGTTCCGGCGGGGCGGCAAGCGATGGCATCGATATCGCCGTTCCTGAGGGAACCCCGGTCAAGGCCGCGGAAAACGGCGTCGTCATCTATGCCGGCAACGGTCTGAAAGATTTCGGCAATACCGTCCTCATCCGCCATGACGATGGTCTCGTCACGGTCTATGGCCACAACAGCAAGCTCGAGGTGACGCGCGGCGAAAAGGTGCAGCGAGGGCAGGAGATCGCCTTGTCCGGCATGAGCGGGACAAGCCCTTCGCCACGGCTCCATTTCGAGGTGCGCAAGAACTCAGCGCCGGTCAATCCGACAAAATATCTCGAGTGAAGGCGGCGAAGACGCACCCTGATAAAAGCGAAATCAATCCTTCAGCTTCTGCCCGAGCCGTCCGGCAATATCCTGCACGAACTGCCACGCGACCCGGCCCGAGCGGCCGCCGCGCGTTGTCGCCCATTCAAGCGCCTCGGCGCGCAATTCTTCTTCACTGATCTTGAGGTCATGATAAGCGGCATAGCCGGCAATCATGTCGAGATATTCGTCCTGCGAGCATTTGTGGAAGCCGAGCCACAGGCCGAAGCGGTCTGACAGCGACACCTTTTCCTCGACCGCCTCGGACGGGTTGATCGCGGTTGAGCGCTCATTGTCGATCATGTCGCGCGGCAGCAGATGCCGCCGGTTTGACGTGGCATAAAAGATGACGTTCTGCGGACGTCCCTCGACGCCGCCTTCCAGAGCCGCTTTGAGCGATTTGTAGGAGGTGTCGTCATGGTCGAACGACAGGTCGTCGCAGAAGAGGATGAAGCGTAAGGGCGCTTTCTTCAGGATGCCCATCAGCGTCGGCAGCGTGTCGATATCCTCGCGGTGGATTTCGATCAGCTTCAGCGGCGCCTCGCCTTTACCGAGCTTTTCGTTGATGGTCGCATGCACCGCCTTCACGAGCGAGGATTTCCCCATGCCGCGCGCGCCCCATAGAAGTGCGTTATTGGCGGGAAGTCCCGCCGCGAAACGCTCCGTATTGTCCTGCAGAATGCCGCGTACATGATCGACGCCGCGGATCAGTTCGATGTCGACGCGATTGACCCGCGCGACCGGGTCGAGATAACCCGGATCCGCCACCCAGACGAAGCAGTCCGCCTCCGCCATATCGGTTTCGGGCGGCGGTGGCGGCGCGAGCCGCGACACCGCCTCGATCAACCGGTCTATCTTTTCTGCAAGCAGTTTCGTGGCGGTATCCGTCATCGTCGTCATCACTGTTGGCGTCATTTTCGTCCGCGCGGGCTCTAACATGCGGAGGGAACGGGGAAAAGCGCCGTTCACGTTTCTTTGCGCGGTTGCAAAGGTGGCGTCAGTGTCTATATTCCGGCCACTTTTCGACGGGCCCTGCCGGGCTATCTTCTTATCAGGGAGTTTTTCATGTTCGTGACACCGGCATACGCGCAGGCAGCCACTGGCGGCGGTACGCCGGAAACGCTGATCAGCATTCTTCCCTTCATCCTGATCTTCGTCATCATGTATTTCCTGATCATCCGACCCCAGCGCACGCAGGCGAAGAAGCGCACCGACATGCTGAACGCGTTGCGGCGCGGCGATACGGTCGTGACGGGAGGCGGCCTTGTTGGTAAGGTGACGAAGGTTTCGGATAACAGCAACGAGGTCGAGATCGACCTCGGCGGCGGAATGAAAGTCACCGCCGTGCGCTCCACCATCGCCGAGGTGCGCGTGAGGGGCGAGCCGGTCGCAAACCAGAACGCCAAGAAATAGCCGCATTCGGAGCCGACCGGGCCTCCCAATAACGTAACGGACAACAGGCAATGTTATATTTCACGCGCTGGAAGACGGTTCTGATCTGGCTTGCCGTCTTGGCCGGCGTGTTCTTTGCCATCCCCAATATCTTGCCGGAATCCTTCCTGGCCAAGGTGCCGGCCTGGATTCCGCACAAGCAGATGACGCTTGGCCTCGATCTGCAGGGCGGCTCCCATATATTGCTGCAGCTCGATCACAAGGACCTCATCCACGACAGGCTGAACGCGACGCGAGACGATATCCGCACGAAGCTGCGCAATGCGCGGATAGGTTATACGGGTCTGGTCGCGACCGGAAATTCGGTGCAGGTCCGGATCACGGATCCCAAACAGCTTGACGCGGCGCGCAAGGCGCTCGATTCGCTGACACAACCGATAGCGTCGGGCCTGTTCGGCGGCGGCTCGGTGCGCGAATTGACGGAATCCGAGCCCGGCAACAATGTCTTGCGCTACACGCTGACCAATGAGGGGATCAATTACCGCATCTCCGCCGCGATCACGAAATCCATCGAGGTCGTCAGTCGCCGTGTCAACGAACTCGGCACCACCGAGCCGATCATCCAGCGGCAGGGCGTCGATCGCATTCTGGTGCAGGTGCCCGGTCTTCAGGACCCGCAGCGTCTCAAGAACATTCTCGGCAAGACCGCCAAGCTGACCTTCCAGATGGTCGACCAGTCCGCGTCTGTACAGGACGCGCTCAAGGGGAATGTGCCGCCCGGCGATACGCTGATGTATTCAACCGACAAGCCGCCGGTTCCCTACCTCATCGAGAACCGCGTCATCGTCTCGGGTGAAAACCTCGTCGACGCGCAGGCGACCTTCGATCAGCGCACCGGCGAGCCCGTCGTCTCCTTCCGCTTCGACAGCAAGGGCGCGACGCGCTTCGGCGAGGCGACGCAGCAGAATGTCGGCAAGCTCTTCGCAATCATCCTCGACAACCATGTGATATCGGCGCCTGTGATCCGGGAGCCGATTCTTGGCGGGTCGGGGCAGATTTCTGGTCATTTCACCGCGCAAAGCGCCAACGATCTCGCCGTGCTGCTGCGCGCGGGCGCGCTGCCGGCAACGCTGAACATCGTCGAGGAAAGGACCGTCGGACCGGGTCTCGGGCAAGATTCGATCCACGCCGGCAAATTGTCGGCACTTGTGGCCGCGTTTTTCGTCGTCGCTTTCATGGTGGCGGCCTATGGCCTGCTCGGCTGGATCGCCAATCTCGCGCTCCTCGCAAACCTCGCCATGATTGTAGCGGCCCTGTCGCTCCTCGGGGCCACCCTTACCTTGCCTGGCATTGCCGGCATCGTGCTCACCATCGGCATGGCGGTCGATTCCAACGTGCTCATCTATGAGCGTATCCGAGAGGAACGACGAAACGGTCGTTCGATCATTCAGGCGATCGACAGCGGTTTCGCGCGCGCGCTGGCGACGATCCTTGATTCCAACATAACGACGCTGATCGCCGCGGTGGTGCTGTTCTTCCTCGGCTCGGGCCCGGTGCGCGGCTTCGCCGTCACGCTTGCCGTCGGCATCATCACAACAGTATTTACGGCCTATACCTTCACGCGGTGGGTGGTGGCCGAGTGGGTGCGCCGGAGCCGGCCGAAGGAACTGCCGAAGGGCTATTTCCGACTTGTCCCCGAGGTGACGCACATCCCGTTCATGAAGGTGCGGTTGCAGATCTTCGTGGTTTCGCTCTGCCTGTGCGCAGCCTCGGTCGGTTATATATTCACCGAAGGGTTCAACCTCGGTATCGACTTCACCGGCGGCACGATCATGGAGGTCCGCGCCAAGACCGGTGATGCGAATGTCGGCAATATCCGCGAGACGCTGACGAAAGCCGGCATCAAGGAACTGCAGGTCCAGGGTTTTGGTGACAAGACCGACGCGCTGATCCGTCTCGGCGCCGCCGCCGATACCGGCCAGAATTCGGGCAATGTGATCGTCGAGAAAGCGCAGAAGGCGCTCTCCGCCAACTATACCATCCGCCGCACCGAACTGGTCGGCCCGACCGTTTCCAGCGAACTCGCGCGCGCGGCGATCATCGGCATTCTGGTGGCGATGGCCGCGATCCTGGTCTATGTCTGGATCCGCTTCGAATGGCAGTTCGCCATCGGCTCGATCGTCGCTACCATCAACGATATCATCCTGACGCTTGGCTTTATTGCGGTGACGCGTCTGGAGTTCGATCTTTCGACCGTCGCGGCCATCCTCACCATCGTCGGCTATTCGCTGAACGACACGGTCGTCATCTATGACCGAGTGCGCGAGAATTTGCGACGATTCAAGAAGATGCCGCTCGGACAATTGCTCGACCTTTCCGACAACGAAATGCTATCGAGAACGACGATGACGTCGATGACCACTTTCCTGGCCTTGCTCGCGCTTTATCTGCTCGGCGGGGAGGTCATACGGTCTTTTGTCGCCTCGATGCTTTTCGGCGTATTCATCGGCACCTTCTCCTCGATCTTCATCGCCGCGCCGGTCCTGATCGTGTTCCATTTGCGCCCGACCTGGACAGCCGTGCCGGATGATCCGAAAGAGTCCGCCAGTGGCGCAAAGCAGTCTGTCGCCGGCGACGCGTCGCGGCAATTGCGGGCGAAATGAGTGGCATCGAAATCCGCGAGGCGCATTTTCCCGGTCGCGCGCCGATCGAGGCCTATGGCAATGGCGGCTTCCGCTTCGCGGAAATGTCGCACAGAGGCTCGATCTTGTGCCTGCCGTCCGGCATTTATGGATGGCAGCCGGCAGACGCATCGAAGCTGACCGCAGCCGATCTTGAAAAGGTGCTTGCCGAGGCCGAGGGAATAGAAATCCTTCTGGTGGGAATGGGCCGCGAACTGAAGCTTTTGCCGCGCGAACTCCGCGAGGCGTTGAAGGCGGCCGGCGTTTTCGTCGATCCGATGAGCACGGGCGCCGCGGTGCGCACGTTCAATGTCCTGCTCGCCGAAGACCGCGCAGTGGCCGCCGCGCTGATCGCTGTCGATTGACCGCCACGGCAATGAATGCCGAACAGCAGCACGCGATGGAGATTGTCCGCGAGGCCGATCGCGACCGTTATCTTTCCGTGCTCTTCGCGCCTGAGGGAAAGCGCGGTGCGCTTTGTTCTCTCTATGCTTTCAATGCCGAGGTGGCGCGCATCCGCGATATCATCCATGAACCGCTGCCCGGAGAGATCAGGCTGCAGTGGTGGCGCGATGTCATCGAAGACGGAGCACCGGAAGCTGCGGCAGGCCATCCGGTCGCCGCGGCTTTACTGGAAACGATCAGGACCTATGATTTGCCGCGCGCTGCTTTCGGCAACTATCTCGATGCCCGCATCTTCGATCTCTATGACGACCCGATGCCGTCCAGGAATGATCTCGAGGGCTATTGCGGCGAGACCGCGTCGGCGCTCATTCAGATGGCGTCGCTCGTGCTCGATCCGGGAAAGGCGCAGGATTTCGCCGTTGCCGCCGGGCACGCCGGTTGTGCCCAGGCGATGACGGGCCTGTTGCGGCTTCTTCCGATCCATCTGTCGCGCGGCCAATGCTTTGTCCCGCGCGATCTTCTCTCCGCCGCGGGAACGACACCGGAAGCCTTCATCGCCCGCGAAGACGGCGTCGCGGCGGCGCGGGCAATCGATGCGATGATCGCGCTGGCGGGAGAGCATTTTTCGGCCTTCCAGCGGGAGACGAAGACGCTTCCGGCGGGCCTGCGGCCGGCCTATCTGCCCGCAACGCTTGCCGGCCGTTATCTCTCCAGGCTTTCGGGCGGCAAGGTTGATCCGATGCGCGAAATCGCCGACATACCAGAATTGCGTCGTTACTGGACCGTGTTCCGCCACGCCATGTGGGGGTGGCGCTAAAGCGCCTGATATCTATCCGCGCGGCTTGCCGTCCCTGCCGGATCCACGACCGAACGTATAGCCGGTTTCGAGCGCTTGCCTGCCGAATTTCTCGCGCAGCAGGTCCATGGCGCCTTCCGCCATGGCGCGCTTGCGGGCCGTCACGTCGATCAGGTCCGGCGGATCGGCTTTCTCCGCGTCGGAGAGTTCCGTGACGCCGATGCCGAGGAGGCGATAGCGCGTGCCGTCCGTTTCCCGTGCGAGAAGATCGAGTCCGGCGGCGAAAATCCGGTCTGCGAGACGGGTGGGGTCGGAAAGACGGCGGTTGCGGGTGCGGATATGAAAATCCTGCGTCTTCAGCTTCAACACCACGGTCCGTCCTGCAAGCCCGGATTTCTTCAGGCGTCCGGAGACTTTTTCCGACAATCGCCGCAGGATAGGAACGAGGTCGCCAGCGGACGCCAGGTCGCTGTCGAAGGTGGTTTCGGCGGAAACGCTCTTCGCTTCCCGCTCGGGATGGACGCGCCGGTCATCCTCGCCCCGCGATAGATGATAGAGCCGGTTGCCCATGACGCCGTAACGCCGCATCAGATCGCCCTGGTCCATGCGCTGCAACTGGCCAATCGTGCGGATGCCGTCCTTCTCGAGCGTGGCGTCGAATGCCTTTCCCACGCCCCAGATGAAGGATACAGGCTTGCTCGCGAGGAATTCGACCGCTTCCGCTTCACCGACGACCGAGAAGCCGCGCGGCTTCTGGAGATCGGAGGCGATCTTGGCGAGGAACTTGCAATAGGAAAGCCCGACCGAAACGGTGATGCCGATCTCCTTCTCAACCTCCGCCGCGAAACGGCCGAGGACCAATGCGGGCGGCGCGCCATGCAGCTTCTCTGTGCCGGAGAGATCGAGAAAGGCTTCGTCGATCGAAAGCGGCTCGACGAGCGGGGTGAGCGTCTGCATCATGTCCCGCACCTCCCGCCCGACTCGTACGTATTTTTCCATGTCGGGCTTGATCACCACCGCCTCCGGGCAGGCCTGAAGCGCCTTGAACATCGGCATCGCCGAACGCACGCCGTGGATGCGGGCGATATAGCAGGCCGTGGAAACCACACCCCTCTTGCCGCCCCCGATGATGACCGGCTTGTCCTTCAGGTCCGGATTGTCGCGCTTTTCCACCGCCGCATAAAAGGCGTCGCAATCGATATGCGCGATCGCGAGACTGTAGAGCTCGGCGTGGCGGGCAAGGCGCGGGCTGCCGCAGACGCCGCATCTGGACTGCCTCTCCCTCTGGAGGGCGAGGCAATCGCGGCAGAATCCGGCTTCGGGATTGTTGACAGCTGTCAACTGCGGTGCGAACATATCGGGAACACGATCAAGATTCTGGCGATCATATCATGAAACATCGAGGGAAAGAGTGAGATGATGCCGATTACCACCGCGCTGCTGACAGCGGAGCGCTGGCCGCATTTCGCCGATCTCTTCGGCAAGCAGGGCGCCTGCTATGGGTGCTGGTGTACGCATTTCCGCCTTCCTCCGGCGATGCGGCGGGAGAACGATCGCGAGCGGAATCGCGATTTCATGAGACGGCGCGTCGAGGAGGGGCCTCCGCCTGGCCTGCTGGCCTATGATGGCGACAAGGCCGTGGGGTGGATGCAGATCGGACCCAAGGCCGACGTTCCGCAGTGGAACAATGCCGGGCGTGCCTCGGCGCCGCTCGATCCAAATGAGGAGAGCGACGACCGGTATTGGGCGATTTCCTGCTTTTTCATCCGCTCCGTCGCGCGCGGCAAGGGGCTCACGCACCGCCTTGTCGAGGCGGGAATTGCGCATGCGCAGTCGTCGGGAGCGACGACCATTGATGCCTGCCCGATGGATCAGGCGAAGAATTCCCGTTCCACGGGTCTGTACGTGGGATCGAGCCGTGTGTTCGAGAAGGCGGGTTTCGAACGCATTATCGAGCGCAAGCAGGGACGTCCCCTGATGCGCCTGGTTCTGTGATCGTATTGGTTTAGCTTCTGGCGGGGCGCCGGCTCCACGCTTCAAATGGAGGATGCGACGGTTGCCGGCGGGTCAGATGGAGCGGTCGTGACGATCGTCGCCGAGCGGCAGGGCGCGGCTTGCGATCTGGATGGAGGCCGGGTCGACGCCGGTCTCCTCGGCAAAGCGTGTGACCGTGGGTTCGTGTGCGAGGATGAACTGGAGGACGCCGGCCAGAAAACCGGGCTCGCGCGCGGAGGCACGGATGTTTGCGGCTTCGATGCCGGTTATCGCAAGGAAACGGCGGAGTAGTTCAGGATCGCCGGCAATGAAGGCGAGCGCGTTAATCGCGATTTGCTCGGCGCTCCCCTGATCTATCTTCTGCATGTCGAAAACCTGTTTCTTCATGTTTCGCATTTTGTCCGATTGGGTTCAGCTATGGAAGACTTGTCGAGGAAGCCGTAAAATCGATAAATTTGCTGCGGTTTGCGTTTCGTCAATCAAGTTGCGTTAGAAAAACGGTTGGGGATTACAAGCTGTGGCGGCCGTTCCGATCGGCCGCACTGGCGTGGCGGGATAGGAGCCGATGCCGAAGAAAGTCATGATCGTCGAGGATAATGAGCTCAATATGAAGCTCTTCCGCGACCTGATCGAAGCCAGCGGCTATGAAACCGTTCGCACGCGCAACGGTCTTGAGGCGCTCGACCTCGCCCGGCAACACCGCCCGGACCTGATCCTCATGGACATCCAGCTGCCGGAAGTTTCCGGGCTCGAGGTGACGAAATGGCTGAAGGAAGACGATGATTTGCGTGCGATCCCGGTCATCGCCGTGACGGCCTTCGCCATGAAGGGGGATGAGGAGCGCATCCGCCAGGGGGGATGCGAAGCCTATATCTCGAAGCCGATCTCCGTGACCAAATTCATCGAAACGATCAAATCCTATCTGGGCGACGCGTGACGGCGGACCGGCCGGTGAAAGTGAAGCGAGGGGCGCCATGACTGCGCGAATTCTGGTCGTCGACGACATTCCCGCCAACGTCAAGCTGCTCGAAATCAGGTTGCTTGCCGAATATTTCGAGGTGCTGACGGCGAGCAACGGCCTCGAAGCGCTCGAAATTTGCGAGGACGGCAAGGTCGATGTCGTGCTGCTCGATGTCATGATGCCGGGGATGGACGGCTTCGAGGTGTGCCGGCGCCTGAAGGCTGATCCGGCGACGGCGCACGTTCCCGTCGTCATGGTCACGGCGCTGGACCAGACCTCGGATCGCATCCGCGGGCTGGAAGCGGGTGCTGACGATTTCCTGACCAAGCCTGTGAACGATCTTCAGCTCCTCACCCGCGTGAAGAGCCTGGTGCGGCTGAAAATGCTCACGGATGAACTGCGCCTGAGAGCATCGACCACACGCAATATCGGCATCGAGGAGCTTCTGAGCCGCCGGCAGGTATCCGACGCCATGCCCAAGGTGCTCCTCGTTGACGAGCAGAAAGCTTCCGGCGCCCGTATGCAACGAATGCTGCGCCACGCCTGCGAATGCGCCGTCGTGGCCGACCCCCACGCCGCCGTTTTCGAGGCCGCCGAGGGCGGCTACGAATGCATGTTCATCGCTACGGGCTTCGCGGCTTTCGATCCGCTGCGGCTCTGCTCGCAATTGCGTTCGCTCGACCGGACCCGCTTTCTCCCGATTATCCTCATCGCCGGAGCAGGCGAAGAGGAGCGTATCGTGCGCGGCCTGGAACTCGGCATCAACGACTATCTGACCACGCCTATCGATCAGCAGGAACTGATTGCGCGTATGCGCACGCAGGTCAGGCGCAAGCGCTACAACGAACAGCTGCGCGCGAGCGTCGCGGAGACGATGGAAATGGCGGTCATCGATCCGCTGACCGGTCTGCACAACCGCCGTTATCTCGACAGCCATCTACAGACCCTGTTCGACCGGGCCATGGCGCGCCGTCGCCCGTTATCGCTCATGATTACCGATCTCGATCGCTTCAAGGCAATCAACGACACTTACGGCCATGATGGGGGTGATCGGGTGCTCAGGGAATTTGCGCGGCGGCTGCGTCAGAACGTGCGTGGTATCGATCTCGCCTGTCGCTTCGGCGGAGAGGAATTCGTCGTCGTCATGCCGGATACCGATCAGCAGGTCGCGGAAAAGGTCGCGGAACGGGTGAGGGCGGAGATCGCCAAGGCGCCTTTCTTCACCAGCGAGGATGGAGGCGAGGGGATTGCCGTCACGGTGAGTGTCGGCGTGTCCTCGCTCAAACCCTATGGGGACCGAATGGAAGACCTGATGAAGCGGGCCGACATCGCCCTTTACGAAGCGAAGAGCGGCGGCCGCAACCGCGTGGTGGCGAAGGCGGCCTGACGGAAAATCATTGCCGGCGCAGGGAAAGACAATCGGCTCTGCTGCAGGGCGCGGTTTAACCTTAACATCAGCAATTTCCGGCTCTTGGTTAAGAAACTGTTGATTTCCCCCGAAGGCTGCGCGAGTGTCTTCGCCATCGGGGCGGGTGATAATCTGGTACTGCCAGAGGCGATTGCCGCCCGACAAATACCCCATGATGCTCAGGTCCGCCGCATCTCCTGGGTCCGTGGGGTCGGCCGGCCGGCCGCTGGCGCATAGTGGCCTCCTCGTACCGCTGCCAGACAGCCGACCGGCCCCTCTTTTCACATGGAGTGTATTGATTACGCCGTCGGTGCTCGTTTTCGACTGAGAGCCTCCAAGGACGCACTGCGACAGCGCAAGAGGGAACGGCAGGGCGAGACGCTCCGCCGCCACTCAGAATAATGCTGCGTGAAGGTGTTCAGACCTTGACCGCGACCTTCATGAAGGCCGGGACATCATCGCCGAAGCCGACCGTGGTATTGGCCTCTTCATGAGTGCGGCTTCCGCGATGGGGCTTGGTTCTCTCGCTCTGATGCGATGGCGCACCGCGGCGCTCGGTGTTCCCGTTCTTGATCGCGGCCTTGCGGGCGCGGCGTTCCTCGACGTCTTCAGCCGGAACGACGGTGGATTTCTCCATCATCTCATTGTCGCGGCCGACGCCGCGATCGGAACGCGGCTTCCTGCCCTTGTCATCCCGGCGACCCGGTTTGCGGCGGTCGTGCGAGACGTCATCGCTCGTATGTTCGAGTGTCGAGAGGTCGCCATCCTGCCAAGCGATGTCCTGGCCGATCAGCTTTTCGATGGCGTCCAGATATTTGCCGTCGGAACGGGTGACGATAGTGAATGCCTTGCCCGCGCGGCCGGCCCGGCCGGTGCGGCCGATGCGGTGAACGTAATCCTCCGCATGGGTCGGCACGTCGAAGTTGAAGACATGGCTGACGTCGGGAATATCGAGTCCGCGCGCCGCCACGTCGGAGGCGATCAGCAGCGCGACCCCGCCGGTGCGGAACGAGTCGAGCGCTGCCATTCGGGCCGGCTGGTCCATGTCGCCATGCAGCGCGGCAGCATTGAAGCC
>JBQCEL010000231.1:0-10751 GCA_051960255.1 Rhizobiaceae bacterium | reverse complement strand
GGGATGACGCTCTTCGATCTCACCGCCTTCGAGAAAAAGCACAATGAAGCGAATGGCGAAGGGAACCATGACGGCCATGACGAGAATTTCTCATGGAACAATGGCGAAGAGGGCAGGACGGAGAATGCGGGAGTAAAGGCGAAGCGCCGCAACGATGTTGCGGCGATGCTCTCGACCCTGTTCTTCTCGCGCGGTACGATCATGCTGACGGCGGGTGATGAATTCGGCCGCTCCCAGCGCGGCAACAGCAACGCCTATGCGCAGGATAACGAACTGACATGGCTCGACTGGCGCGGCGCCGATATCGGTCTTTTCGATTTCACCTGCAATCTCGCTTCCTTGCGCGCCAGATTTCCGGAAATCGCGAACCCGGCCTTCCTCAATGGCCATTCCGAGGAGGAGGGTCATCTGCCTGATGTCCTCTGGCTGACGGAGGATGGCCACGCGCTGCTGCCGGAAGATTGGGAGGATCCCGGCAGGCGTGCGATTGCCATGGTGCTCGCCCACGAAAAGCGGCGCATCGCGATCCTCGTCAACGGGCACGACCATCCCCGCGCATTTCGTCTCGTAGCGCGGCAAGGCTGTTCATGGCATGTGGCAACCACGGCGGAGCCGCGATCCGAATCGGATACGGTGGTCGGCATGATGGCCGTTCCCGCGCGGAGTGTCCTGCTGCTCGCCGAAAAACCGGCGGAGATTGAGGAAGTGAATGAGAATGGCGGCGTCCGAACAGATTTCCTCGGAGTCTAGCCTCGGCGACTGGTGGCGCGGCTGCGTCATCTACCAGGTCTATCCACGATCGTTTCAGGACACGACGAATGACGGCATCGGCGATTTGCCGGGCGTTATCGAACGTTTGCCCTATATCGCTTCTCTCGGCGTCGATGCGGTTTGGCTCTCACCTTTCTTCAAGTCGCCCATGGCCGATATGGGCTATGACGTCGCGGATTATTGCGCCGTCGATCCGCTCTTCGGCGCCATCGAGGATTTCGACCGACTCGTCGCCGAAGCGCACCGGCTTGGCCTCAAGGTGATGATCGATCAGGTGCTTTCCCATACGTCCGACCAGCATCCATGGTTCAAGCAAAGCCGGATGAGCCGCGACAACCCCAGGGCAGACTGGTATGTCTGGGCGAACGCCAAACCGGATGGCACGCCGCCCAGCAATTGGCTGTCGGTTTTCGGAGGCTCGTCCTGGGAATGGGACTCGACCCGCAAGCAATATTACCTGCACAATTTCCTCGCCTCGCAGCCTGACCTCAACTTCCACAATCCCGAGGTTCAGGACGCCATCCTGGAAACGGTGCGTTTCTGGCTTGGGCGCGGGGTCGACGCCTTCCGCCTCGACGCCGTCAACTACTACTTTCATGACCGGCAGCTGCGCGACAACCCGCCACTGAAGAGCAGGAGCACGTCCGACGTTCCGGATACCAATCCCTATGGCTACCAGGATCATATCCACGACAAGACGCAGCCGGAAAACCTCGGCTTTCTCAAGCGCTTCCGCAAATTGCTTGATTCATATGGCGTGCGCTCCTCGATCGGCGAGGTGGGTGACGGCGACCGTTCCCTGGCCACGGTCGGAGCCTATACGAATGGCGGCGACATGCTGCAGATGTGCTACACCTTCGACCTGCTCGGGCCGGACTTCTCCCCGGCCCATATCCGCAAATGCGTCGATGCGTTCGAGACGGCCATCTCCGGCGGCTGGGTCTGCTGGGCGTTCTCCAACCATGACGTGCCGCGCCATGTGACGCGTTTTTCCAAGCCGGGCGACGATACGGACAGGATCGCGAAATTCGCGCTGACTCTGCTTGCGACGCTGCGTGGCTCGATCTGCCTCTACCAGGGCGAGGAACTCGGCCTGACCGAGGCGGATATCGCCTTCGAGGATTTGCGCGATCCCTATGGCATTCGCTTCTGGCCGGGTTTCAAGGGCAGGGATGGCTGCCGCACGCCGATGGTATGGGAGGAACTGGCTATCTATGCCGGCTTCTCGCGGGCGAAGCCGTGGCTGCCGATCCCGGACGGGCATCGCCGCCGTTCCGTTTCCGTCGAGGATTACGACCCGAATTCCGTGCTCGCGCATTATCGCCGAACGATCGAATGGCGCAAACAACAGGCACCGCTCGTTTCCGGCGAGATACGGTTCCTCGTCTCGGACAAGGATATTCTGGCTTTTCTGCGTGAATGGCGGGGCGAGAAAATTCTCTGCGTCTTCAATTTCGCGCGGGAGAAGCGGGAATTCGATCTTGAGGATTTTGCTGGCGTCGAATTGATGGACGCGCCGGGATTTGCCGCAGTAGCCAAGCACGGAAAAAGACTCCGTCTCGAAGGGCTTGGCGCGGCTTTCGGAATCGTCGAATGAACACCAACTGCGAAGCCTACTGAACGAGCACCGCGCGGCCGCAAACAGCGCCGGTGACTTGCACATCCGCTTGGCCGAGCTTCACTCCGAGCGCTCCGAGCAGATTATAGAGCAGGCCGTCGACCGTCGGCGCGATCGCTTGGAGGGTTGAATTGAGCGCGGTGGTCAGGCCGGGCGGTACGCCGAGTCCAAGGCCGACAACGTTGACGTTCAGCTGGAGATTTCCGAGCAGCGAGCCGAAGAGCGAACTGGTGAAATCGCGTGTCGAAACGGTCTTGACCGCATGATCGCGGATGTCCGTCGCGTCATAGCGCAGCTGCGTTGGATCATTGTTGGTCATGGCGGCATGGGCGAGCGCCGAGATGCTGACCAGAGGCAATTTGACCAACGTAGCCGGAGCGACATCAACGGAACGGGAAAAATCAGCCATGTCGCCGGGGCTGATAGCGCCGATCCATGCCTCAACGACGCCTGGTTTGGCGTCGATCGTCACACCGGACGCGAGCGCGCTGCCGCTGCTGCAATCGATCGAGGTCAGCTTCGCTTCGGCATAGGCGATTTCGAGATAGAGCGGGATCCTGATGTCGATGCCTGGGAGAGCGCCCGCGCCGCTCAGGTCGATAGCAAGACTGAGCCTCGTCTGGGCCGTGCGCACGATGGCGCCTGTTTCGCCGACCGAGAACCAGGGTGAATGCTGCGGCGGCTCGCCGATGGTGACGAGCAACGTCGTCTTGAGCAGTCCCGGGACGGTCGCGCCAAGATCGACGGCGACTTGATGGCCGCCGCTCGCCAGCGCCGCGCCAGCGGTCAAAAGTTCCATTACGCTGAGCGCCGGATGAAGATCGCCCGAGCTATCGCCGAGCGCCAGCTGCGCGAGCGGGCCCAGGTTGATCAGGTCCTTCATCGGCAGCATGGCATCGAGGGAAGCGGCCGCAATCTTGTCCAAGGCCGCTTTCGCGTCCGTGTCGAGCCCTTTCACCGAGGCTAGAGCCGCCGCAATCTGTCCCACCGTCGCTTTGGATTGGAGCACGGTGTCGTACGTGCCTGCGTTGACATGCAACTGCGTTGCGAGCGCATCGGTGAAATCGAGCGCATCCACATTGGCGGAGAGAAGCGCGTTATAGTCCATCGCGCTGAGCGACAATTGGGTGCCGAGGAGGGCGCCGAGAAGGGCGTTCTCGATGCCGCCATTGAGACTCGCAAGGCGCGAGCCGAGGGAGAAAGCAGCTTCGCTGGAACTGCCGGCGACCGCGCTGACGCTGATTTTCGGCGATGGAAGCAGGCTTTGGCCGAACCAGGTGGTCCCGACCTTGCTGAAGCTTACGCGCACGGCATTGTAAGGCGTTCCGCCGGACAGGAAGCGCTCGCCGACGGGCAGGCTCGCATCGGCGCTGTAGCGGCCCTGTTCGACCGCCAATTGTCCGCTCTGGCCTGTAGGCCGGTCAGGATTTTCCCTATACTCTCCATCGACGGTCAGGGCGCGGTAGCCATTGTCGAAGAACGTCTGTCCCGCCGCATTCTCGGCATTGTCGATATGCGCCGCGGCGGTGATGGCCGCGAGATCGGTCAGGCCCTGCGCCTCGCGCTGCTCGACATAGAGCGAGCCTTCATCGACGGCGAAGGCGGCGAGCAAGAGCATGGCGGGACTGAGCAGGGCGGTGAGTGTCGCGAGATTGCCGGTATGGGAGCGCAGGAAGCCTTTGCCGATTTGGGTTCTCTTCGAGCCCATCAGAGCCCTCCGATGCGGATCGTTGAATGACGGCTGATCGTCTCGCCTGGCAAAGGCATGCCCTGGAAAAGATTCCAGATCGGCAGATTGTGTGCGTCATAGGTGATCTGGACGTTGAATTGATCCGGGTCGGCGCTGCTGTCGCCGACCGACAACTTCAACTCGGATGGCTCGATGAAGGCGTAGCCCGAGGCGTTCCGGGTGACGTAATTCGTGGCGAGAGAGGAGCGTTCCGCCGGTGTCAGGCCGGCAAGGGCGGTCCGTGCGGCATCCGCGGTGATCTGTTGGATCGAATGGCTGGCGCCGAAATAGATGCCGTAGGCGATCATGCCGAAGAGCAGCAACAGCATCACCGGCGCGAGGATCGCGAATTCTATCGCCGAGGTGCCGCCCTTATCGGTGAAGGTCTTCGATGCGATCCGATGGACGATGCTCAGGGTTGGCATACCTTCATGAAAGCAACTTCTGATAAATGTCGCCCTATGGATGGAAGCAAGTGCAAGTTGCATTTGGTTGTGCATGCCGGCCGCCCGCAACAACTACGCTCGAAGGGCGGAGACTCCGGCGTCGGGCGCAACTATGCTAAAGGTCGGAAAACGGCGCCGCGAAGTGCCGGGCGGCGAAAAAGACGGGAGGTATCGAGATGAATGTTCAGGCAGGTCATGAGCCTTCGGGAGAAAGCCTCGCGCCGCAAAGTGGGCTTTCCCTCGTGCGCGGCTCGACAAGCGAGCCGCTCATCGCGGAGACGATCCCGGCCCTTTTCAAGAAGATCGTGGCTCGCTTCGGCCATCGGGACGGCGCGATTTTCGTCGAGCACGGCAAGCGCTACAGCTATGCCGAACTCGACCGGGAAGTGGACCGGTTGGCGGCAGGCTTCCATCGTCTCGGCCTGCGGAAGGGCGATCGGGTCGGCATCTGGGCGCCTAATCGCCCGGAATGGCTGTTGACCCAGTTCGCCACCGCCCGGCTCGGGCTGATCATGGTCAACATCAATCCCGCCTACAGGCTGACCGAACTCGAATATGCGCTGCGCAAGGTCGGCTGCAAGGCGCTCGTCACGGCGGCGAGTTTCAAATCGTCGGATTATCTCGGCATGATCCGGACGCTGGCGCCGGAATTGGAGGAGAGCCAACCCGGCGCGCTCAAATCCGCCAAGCTGCCCGACCTCCGAATTGTAATCCGCACCGGCGAGGAAAAGACGCTCGGCGCTTACAATTTCGCCGACGTTCTCGCCATGGCGAATGCCGAATCTCTTGGCCGGCTCGACGCCATCACCGCCGCGCTCGACCGCAATGACCCGATCAACATCCAGTTCACCAGCGGCACGACGGGCTCGCCCAAGGGCGCGACGCTGACGCACAGGAACATCCTCAACAACGCGCATTTCGTCACCGCCGCCATGCATTTCACCGAGAAGGACCGGCTCTGCATCCCGGTCCCCTTCTATCATTGCTTCGGCATGGTGATGGGCACACTTGGCTGCGTTACCAAGGGCGCGGCCATGGTGGTGCCGGGCGAGGGCTTCGAGCCCGGCGCGACGCTTGCCGCCGTCTCGAAGGAGAAATGCACCGGCCTCTATGGCGTGCCCACCATGTTCGTCGCCGAACTCGACCATCCGGATTTCAAGAGCTTTGATCTCTCGCATCTGCGCACCGGCATCATGGCCGGTTCGCCCTGTCCGATCGAGGTGATGAAAAAGGTGGTGTCGCTGATGCACATGTCGGAAGTCACCATCGCCTATGGCATGACGGAGACAAGTCCCGTTTCCTTCCAGAGCAGCACGGAGGACCCGCTGGAGCGGCGCGTTTCGACCGTCGGCCGCGTCCAGCCGCATCTGGAGGTAAAGATCATCGACGCTAACGGCGAGACGGTTCCGGTCGGCGAGCGGGGCGAGCTTTGCACACGCGGCTATTCCGTCATGACGGGCTATTGGGAGGACGAGGAGCGTACGAGAGAAGCGGTCGATGCGGAGGGCTGGATGCACACGGGCGACCTCGCCACGATCGATACGGAAGGCTATTGCAACATTGTCGGCCGCGTGAAGGACATGGTCATCCGCGGCGGCGAGAACGTCTATCCGCGCGAGGTCGAGGAATTCCTCTACCGCCATCCAAACATTCGCGAGGTGCAGGTCTTCGGCGTCCCCGACGAGAAATATGGTGAGGAGCTTTGCGCCTGGGTCGTCCTGCAGCCGGGCAGCGAGGTCACGGAGGAGGAGATCAGGGAATTCTGCAGGGGCCAGATCGCCCATTACAAGATCCCCCGCTATGTCCGCTTCCGCGACAATCTGCCCATGACCGTCACCGGCAAGCCGCAGAAATTCATCATGCGCGAGGCGATGGTGGAAGAACTGCACCTGACGGAGGCGAAGACGGCCTGACAATCGGCGAAAGGCGACCGTTTTTCTGGTCCATTGAGGCTTGCGGCGGGGCGGTCGCGACGCTATAAGCCCGCCGTCTGGTTGCGGAGTGTAGCGCAGTCTGGTAGCGCACATCGTTCGGGACGATGGGGTCGCAGGTTCAAATCCTGCCACTCCGACCAGAAAAATCAATAACTTCGCAGCGCCCCCATATTTATGGCAATGAGTATGGCGAGCGATTGAGTCTACCTAATGCTCGCCATGTCCTATTTGGCCGTGGTTGCCGCAATGCGGTTTGGCATTGAGCGTTGGCGTAGCGCCCGGAACCTTATCACCTCCTCCGCCGTTCGATTGTCGAAGGACATGCAAGGAGAGTGAAGATGAAACGCATTCTGCTAGCCGGTGCGGCTGCGTTGCTGTTCGTAGGTTCAGCGCACGCAGGTAGCGTGGCAATAACAACCGATACGGACAGTGGCCATGCGGTTGTGGTGCCGGCTCCCCCCGACCCGGATACGACCAATTCGACGACTGTAGTCAAGAAGAAAGTTCACCCGAATGGCGACACGACAACCGTCATCAAGAAGAAGCATCACGACGATGACAACGGAACGGTCACTATTCACCACGATGACGATGACGATTAATGGACGGAATTGAGCGGCGGCCGAGAGGCCGCCCGCTTCTTCTGACGCGGTTATCGTTGTCCAGCTGCCGATCCGGGTCGGCTTGGAGGCTGCGGGTACGATCTCGCAGTTACGCAAGAAATCCTGCCGCTCCGAAATCAAAACCCGGAAATTTGCTGTTCCCGTCGGCTGATTTCACGCACCGATTGCGCCACGAAGGGCATAGGACACCGCAAACGTCGCGATCGCCATTCCTATAGAATAGAACGTCCGTTGCCATGGCGCGGAAAGCCCGACAAAAGGCGAGGCAGCCAAGGCCATCACGGCGGCCGTGAATGCCGCTACCAGGCTGAAATTGATTGCGACGCCAAGCATTTTCTTTCCCTGCTTGATTACTCCGGGTTCGATAGCACTGACCCATTAACGTTCGGCTCAGCTTTGTGGTTGCGCGGCGGTGAAGTGTGGGTGCAAGCGGAGGAATGGCGGCTGCGAACGGGATTGCGCGCTCCGCTTCCGGGTGAACAGCCGGAGGTCGAAATGGTATGCGCCCGGCAGACAGTCCCCGACACCGGAAAGAGCGGATTTCGCCCGCTTTAAGTCACATCGTTTAATGGCGGCCGTAATGAGCTATTAGCGACTGTGATTTATCGTCCGGCCATGCTCGACCGGATGTTGCACAGCTTTCAGAAATGGCGGGAAACCATTCTCTTTTGCGGCCATATCGCCGTTCTGGGGGCATTGCCCTGCTGCGCGATTGTCGCCTACGCGATCGACCGGCACGGGCATGAGGCGAGCAGGATCATCGACACGATCACAACCAGCTCGATCGCGACCAAGCAGACGATCCTGTCGACGATTTCCAGCTGGCAGCTGCGCGAAACGCCTTAGTCGCACCGCACCCGGCTCTTGCCCGTATCGAGCACGACTTTATGGCATTTCAGTTCGGGCGTTGAAGCGTCAGGCTCCGCCGCCGGTTTCCGCTGCGTGAATTGGTGGTGAGGTCGCCTCCGACGCGCCTCTTTCCTGATGTGGTGCCTTGTCTTCGGCCGTTCGGCGGCGGCTTGTTCGGGCGGCGGCGGAGGCGGCAGGAATTCGCTATCGTGGATTTGCCGTTTGTTCGTGATCGTACGCCGCCATGCGGGATGGAGAAACCATCCGGTTCTGACCATCGTCATCTGATATTTGGGCACGACCGACCCGTCATCCGTGCGGACGCAGGCCGCGAGAAAAAGCGCGCAGGCAAGGGCGGCAAAAACACGGAAATGCGACACGGCAATTCGTCCCCGAACTCATCTTGTGAGTCTTAAAGCGCCGGCTGTCCGATTGGAACCGGCATGCGAGAAATGTTTGCGGCTTCGTTCCGTCCGGGCATGACGTCATCGAATGGCCGCCGCGGCCCTTGAAGAAGGCGAGGCATATGGTATTTCCCAAATACTGGTTGGCGCTGAGCTCGCGTGAATGCCCGAACTTACCGCCCGTAATTTTACCCGAATACGGCGTGGAGAAGAATCCGATGACCGACGACAAGCCGGCTGCGCCGGATCAAAACGGGATACCGGAAAAAATCGGGACGGCGCTGGGCTTCATCCTCGTGGTCTTCGTGGCTGCCGAACTTCTATACGCGATCGTGCATGCCGTCATGAGCACGTGATCCCGGAGGGAACCGATTGGCCAAAGCGGACTCCCCGAGCTCGAACCGCGTCAGTGGCAAGGCCTCGGGATATTCGCGCTGGATGAAGTCGATCAGCTTTTCGCGCACCTCGCAGCGCAGGTCGAAGGTTCGCCCGCTGTTCGAGGCGGAGACCAGGATGCGGATTTCCATCGTCCGCTCCTTGAAATCGGTGACGGCCACATTGACGACCTGGCGGTCCCAGAGCTTCGACGCCGCCGCGATCTCCTCGACCTTGTTGCGGATGGCGGAGACCGGCACGCCATAATCCAGATAGATCATCACCGTTCCGATCAGCGCGGCGCTCTCGCGCGTCCAGTTCTGGAAAGGCTTTTCGATGAAATAGGAGAGTGGCAGGATGAGACGGCGCCAGTCCCATATCCTGACGACGACATAGGTCGAGGTGATCTCCTCGACCTTGCCCCATTCGCCTTCGACGAGCAGCGCATCATCCATGCGGATCGGCTGGGTGATAGCAAGCTGTATGCCGGCGAACAGATTCTTGAGTACGGGCTGCAAGGCGAGGCCGGCAACGACGCCGGCCGCGCCGGCGGATGCGAGCAGGCTAATGCCATATTGCCGGACCGCATCGAATGTCATCAGCGCCGCGGCGACGGCAATGACCCCGATCAGGAAGCTCGCGATCCGCTGCAGGATGCGCGACTGGGTGACATGCTTTCTGGCCAGGAGATTGTCTTCAGCGTCCAGCTTGAAGCGTCTGAGATAGACTGACGTCCAGATGTGGATTGCTGACTCGGCCATCCAGGCAATGACCGCAATGAGGCAGATCAGCAGGACATGATGGACGATGTTCGTCTGTCCGATCGTTAGCGGTGCGATGACGGCGCCGAGGAACAGTGCGGCGACCACGATGGCGAACCGCGCCGGGCGCTCGGTGCGGGACACGAGCGAACGCCAGAACAGGTCGCTTGAGGCAACGAGCCGAGCGAGCAGGTTGTAGAGAAGGCGATGGACGATCAGCCCCGCGATGACCATCATTACCAAAACGATGAGCCCGATCACCCAATCCGGGAGCCAGGTGGCTTCGGATTGCAGTCTTGCAAGAAATTCCATCATTGGCCAACTGTGCTTGCTATTGATCTCAGATTGTCTGATTTAGGCGGTTGGCTGGGAGGACAACCGCTGCAGCATCCGTTGAACGCGCGAGCGGCATGACGTTTCCTTTGCGAATGAGGAAATCCCGAATTCGTTCTTAGTGGAGATTGCAGATTTGAAACCCGTCAGCGAAGCCAAGCCCAATACCTTCGCCTTCGAGACAAGCGCTCTCATCAAGCCGACTGGCTTTCGCGAATACGACGCACGCTGGTGGTTCGGCCAGCCGGCCTCTGACAAGGCGCCGGAACTGAACCTGATGGGCGTGCAGGCGCTCGGCATGGGGCTCGCGACGCTGATCCGGCGCTCCGGCGTCGGGCCGGAAATCATCACCGGGCATGATTTCCGCGTCTATTCGATGGCGATCAAGCTGGCGCTTGTTTCAGGCCTGATGGCGGCCGGCGCGAAGGTGAAGGATATCGGCCTGGCGCTGTCGCCCATGGCCTATTTCGCCCAGTTCGCGCTCGACGTGCCCTCCGTCGCCATGGTCACGGCTTCGCATAACGAAAATGGCTGGACCGGCGTGAAGATGGGCATGCAGCGCCCGCTGACCTTCGGCCCCGACGAGATGACGGCGCTGAAGGAGATCGTGCTTGCCGGCGATTTCGATCTCGTCGGCGGCGGCTCCTATGAATTCGTCGAGAATTTCCGCGATCGTTATATCGCCGATCTGGCGGAAGGCGTGCGCATCATGCGGCCGCTGAAGGTGGTGGCGGCCTGCGGCAATGGGACGGCAGGCGCCTTCGCGCCGGAGCTTCTCAGCCGCATCGGCTGCGAGGTCGTGCCGCTCGATACCGAACTCGACCACAGTTTTCCGCACTACAATCCAAACCCGGAAGACATGCAGATGCTGCACGCCATCCGCGACGAGGTGCTGCGGACGAAGGCCG
>JBQCEL010000230.1:0-3015 GCA_051960255.1 Rhizobiaceae bacterium | reverse complement strand
TTGCCATATACAGCCATCTTTCGGTAACCAAATAAGAACAAATCACGAATTAATGTCGAAATTATGCCTGTATTTGGTGATTTCATCAAGTAGGGTATGCGAGATAAAATAGGTAACCAGTAGGTGCCTGGGGGGTGGTGCGGCGGTTCTGCCTCCACCAGACAAGTGCAGGAATCCGCAACAGCAAATCGCCGCATGCGGCGAGCCAGGCTTTCGATATTCACTGGATGCCGGAAATGACGAACGGCAGTTTGCGGCGGCGGTGCAAGCATCTGAACGGCGTGACCGCGACGGCGTCGTCGAAAATTGAACTCGCGGCGCTTCCGAACACGCCTTTGTTCCTTGCAAACGCCTTGCAAATCCACGGTGCAAAAGAGAATATCTGGCGCAGTGCCGCTATCCGCGGCCTGTGCGGATGCATGAGACATCTTCGGCCTCTCCTTTGCGTTGCGGCGCTCGCCTCCTCTTTCACGGCCTGGGCGGCTGCGCCCGCGCACGCCCAGGCGCTTCACGAAATCCTCGCCCGGCCTTTCGACCATCCGCTATCCCTGGCGCGCGGGACGCTCGACCCGATCGGACCGGGGGCGGAATATTATACGCATGACGACGCCTGCCGCGTGCTGCGCAACTGGGGCTGGACCCATTGCAGCGGCGTGGACGCCATGGTGTCTGAGCGGTCCGGAGGGATCGCGACGCTGGTGGTGGAAAAGCCGAACTCAGACGGTCATGTCGTTTTTGGCAATTGGGGCAATACGGACCGGCGCGTCGCGGTGGCTTCGCTTTGGGACGGCTTCGTCGCGGGACTGAAGCGACAGGCGCGGGAAACCGGCTCCCTGATCACGCCCTCCGGCTGGGCCGTGGAGCCGACGCTCGACCGCGACCACAATCTTCTGTTCTATGCGTTCTCCATGGATTGGGACGGACACCCCCTCCTCAACGCCAAGGTCGCGATTTTTGACCGCCGCGGCTATGTCGCGTTCCGGATCGTCCCGGTCGGCGAAAGCATTTCGAAGGAAGGCCTGGAAAAGCTCGTCCGGACCGTCAGCGCCTCCTATCGCCCGGCCGAAGGCGAAGCTTATGACGATTTTGAGAACGGAGACCGCATCGCCGAGGACGGCCCGATTGGCGCGCTGGCCCAGATGGTTGACGTTCCGCTGCGCCACAAACAGAAGACCTTCACGCACCGGATCGAAAATATGGTGCGGCGCGGGTTGCTGCCGGTCGCTCTCATCTTGCTCGCCGGCATGATCTATCTGGCGGCGGGAAGGGCGAAGACCGATTGAGGCCAGCCAAATCCGTCGCACGCCGTTTCAGCGTGCGCGTAATCTGCTTCTGTCCGCAATCGCGCAATAATGCTATCAAACGCCTTCGTCAGGCCTTTTTCGTCGGGCCATATGCGTGGCCGACAATCTTGCGGGGAGACTTCATGTCGATAAAGCGCTGCCTTTTGCAGGGTTCCATCCTCTCGGCCTTGCTCATCTGTGGCGCGACAGGCGCACATGCGGCCGATCCCAACGACGTTGCCGCCCGGCTGAAGGCCGTCTTCGCCGATGAGGGCGTGACGCTCTCGTGGAGCAGCGTCAGTGGAAACGATGCTTCGATGGTGCTGAACCACGTGACGGCGAGCACGGAGGGCAACCCGCAACCCACCCCGATCGGCGATGTCACGCTTTCGAACATAAGGGAGGAGAATGGCGATTACCGGATCGGCAAGGTCTCTATGCCCGATTACAGCGTCACCAAGGAAGGTACGACACTCGACGCGAACGGCATCGAGATTTCGGGGCTCAGGCTCCCCGCCCCCGGCAAGAACGACGATCCCATGGCGGGGCTGATGCTCTATGATCATGCCCGCATCCACGACATCAGCGTCAAAAACGGCGGCAAGCTGGTCTTCGACGCGAGCAATTCCCATATCGACATCACGCCGCCCAGTGGCGATACCCCGCTGAAATTCGCAGGCGGCGTCGATCATTTCACCGCGGACCTTTCGGCGACCAAGGATCCCAAAACACGGGCTGTGATCCAGGCGCTCGGTTACGAGACGATCGGCGGATCGGCCGATATGGCGGGCAGTTGGTCCCCGGGCGACGGTCGCATGGACCTCGACAAGTACGAGATCGCGGTCAAGAACGCCGGTACTCTGGCGATCAGCCTCGACATGAGCGGCTACACCAAGGACTTCGTCAAATCGGTACGCCGCGTCCGCGCGGAAATGGCGGCGCATCCCAAGAAAAACAATTCCGCCCAAGGTCTCGTGCTTCTCGGGCTTTTGCAGCAATTATCGTTCACCAGCGCGAAGATCAGCTTCACGGACGATTCGCTGACGGGCAAGGTGATCGATTATCTGGCCGCCCAGCAGCACATGAGGCGTGAAGATGTCATCAACCAGGCGAAAGCGGTGCTGCCCTTCGCGCTTGCCAAGATGAACAATCCCGAGTTCTCGGCCAAGGTGACGGCGGCGGTGTCGAAATTCCTCGACAATCCGAAGAATTTGACCATCACGGCCGCTCCCTCCTCGCCGCTTTCGCTCGGCATATTGATGGCGAGCGCGATGGCCGCGCCGAAACAGATCCCCGATCAGCTTGGCGTCACCGTGACGGCCAACCAGTAGGCGGACGCGCCCTATGCTGTCAGAAGCGATGCAGCCCGGCCCGCTATCGATTGCGCGATGATGATGCGCGCGCCGGCGAGGAGTTCCTCGTTCGCGAGCCCAGTTTCACCTTGCGTCGGCGGCACATGGATAAAGCCGCTCATCGCCGGACAAAAATCCTCGGCGCCATGGGCGCGCGACAGGGTGAAGACCATGTTGCAGAGATAGGCGCCGGCATTGTCCGACCACTCGACCGGAAGACCTTCGGCCGCAAGCGCGTCATGGATCGCCTGAAGCGGCAGGTTGGATGGCAGTTCCGCCGGCGCGTCGCAAATTTTCTCGGTCGAGGGCATCGCGCCGGCATTATCGGACCGCGCTCCGGCGAAACTGTTCCGCGCGATCCGCTCCAGCCGGAAACCACG
>JBQCEL010000229.1:0-2562 GCA_051960255.1 Rhizobiaceae bacterium | reverse complement strand
AGTGACCCGCGACCGGATGATGATCCAGGCCGGTCGCCGCCATATCCATTTCAGCTTCGGCATGCACATGGGGTACGCGACGGAGCGCCATCGCGACGAGATCGCCGGACATGGCGCCCTGCCACGGATCCACAGGATTTCCTTCGCTCCTTTCCGGCTCGATGCGCACATTTCGATCGAGGAACCGGAACTCACCTGAAGCTGGGCTGCATTAGAGCGGTTCAGGGCTAGAGTCCCACTCGGCGGTCCGAATACGAATGCCGCTCCCTTTACTCCGCTGCTTTCGCCGCCTTCGCCGCCATCAATTCCATGCGCAGCATGGCGTCACGCACGATATCCAGCTCGTGCTGATATTCGCTCACCCTTTCTTCCCAGGTGTCCTGAACAAGGTTGTGGCCGCGATCGAGAGCCTGCTTCTGCAGCTTGCGCGCCAGGGCAACCTTTTCTTCCAGCGCACGGATCGCGCTGGCGAGCGCGCGGCGCAAATTGTCATCGACGGCGACATCCATCAGCTCCGCAGTGTAGGTATGCCCCACATGGCAGCGGTAGCGAATCAAATCGCCCTCGTCGATCTCCCACATCACGCCATGGCAATCGGGGCAGGCCAGCACGGAGCGCCTGCCAAAACGATCCATCTCATCCATGCTGCTGCGTCCTGTTTTGGCGATCTCCACTTCAAATCTGATCTGCTGCGGCGCCTCGACCGGCTCGCCGGCAGGCTGGTGCGCCAGGCTTTGGAGGAGCGGCGCCAAATCCTTCAGGCGCACGACGTGGTCCGGCTTCATGATACGCAACGCGTTTTCCGGCATGTCCGGAAAAGCGGCGTCGCTCGGATCCTGCACGATACTCAAGCCGCCGCATTTTTCGATCGCCCACAGGCCGGAAGCGCCGTCGCCGAGCGAGCCGGTGAGGACCACGCCGACGGCACGCGGCCCACAACACAACGCAACCGAACGAAGCATCGGATCGATCGCCGGACGGGTGTTGTTCTCGCGCGGCCCCGCTCCGAGCAAAAGACGCTCACCTTCGAGAAGCAAATGACGATCCGGCGGGGCGATGTAGATATGTCCCTTGCGCAGGCGCTCGCCATCGATCGCGAAGGAAGCAGGCAATGGACCGGCGCGCGACAAGACCTCGTCCAGCACCGAGCGAAATTCTTTCGCCAGGTGGATAGTTACCAGAATACTGGCGGGAAGGTCCGGCGGCAGGCGTTCAGCCAAAAACTGCAACGCGTCGACGCCGCCAGCCGAGGTGCCGACTGCAATGATATCCCGGTTGGCCATTTGCGCTCCGGTCGGTGAGAGAACTCCCATCCCTCGATCTAACCCTGCGCGCGCTACAATTGTTCCTGCTCGTCCCAAGCCAGCCTTTATAAAATGATCTTCGGCTCGGCCTGCTTGCAACCTTGCCGGCTCCCGAAAGTTAATCTTCCTTCGGAGAACAGCCGTTTCGGTATAGGGTCTGCGCTACAATCGAGGGAGTGTGCGGTGGACGCCGAAGAACAGAAAAAGAGTGGCAGTTCCACTCCGGTCATCGTGGGGATCGGAGCTTCGGCGGGCGGCATCCCAGCTTTGCAGGCTTTTTTTGAAGCTTTGCCCTCCAACACGGGCGTGGCTTATGTCGTCATAATCCACCTCGACCCGGAAGCGCAAAGCGAACTGGCCGAGGTTCTGGGGCGGCGGATCAGCATCCCAGTGGTGCAGGTCAAGCAGTCCGAACGGCTGTTGCCCGACCATGTCTATGTCATTCCGCCGAACCGGCGCCTGGAAGTCAACGAGCATACCGTCTCCGCGGTCGAATTCGCCGAGCCTCGCAACCATCGTTCGCCCATTGATCTGTTTTTCCGTTCGCTGGGCGAGCACGGAGATGGATTTGCCGTGATCCTGTCGGGCGCCGGCTCGGATGGCGCCCTCGGCGTGCGCAAAGTCAAGGAGTCCGGCGGAATCATCCTTGTCCAGGACCCGAATGAAGCGGAATACGGCTCGATGCCACGCGCCGCTGTCGCCACCGGCGTTGCCGATTTCGTGCTCCCGGTGGAGGAGCTTGCAAAGCGGCTGGCGGACCTTATCCGCACCAAAAAGACGAACGGGGAGACTGACCAGATCGATGAGGAGTTGCTGCGGCGGGTGCTGGCGCATGTGCGGGTCCGCACGGGCCACGACTTCTCCAAATACAAAAGGTCCACTGTGCTGCGGCGCATCGCGCGGCGCATGCAAGTGACCAGGACGGAGGATATTCGCGCCTATTATGAATATCTGAGAGAACACCAGGATGAAGCGCAGGCCCTGCTGAGCGATCTGCTGATTTCCGTGACGACCTTTTTTCGCGATCGCGAAGCCTTCGACGCGGTCACGCAAAAGGTGCTGCCGCCCATCTTCGAATCAAAGGAACCGAACGAAACGATCCGCATCTGGGTGCCGGGCTGCGCCACCGGCGAGGAGGCCTATTCGATCCTGATGCTGCTGCTCGAGGAGGCGGCGCGCCGCGATTTCCGCCCCGACATCCAGCTGTTCGCCTCCGATCTCGATCCGCACGCGCTTGCGGCCGGGCGCGAGGGCGTCT
>JBQCEL010000228.1:0-7523 GCA_051960255.1 Rhizobiaceae bacterium | reverse complement strand
GGAAGGCGATCTTTCCTTCGATTTCCTGCGTGGCGGCGAGTCCTACAAATATCGCTGGGGCGCGGTTGACGAGCCGACCTATGCGCGGCGTCTCGCGCCGCTCCGACGGGCAACGGCGGCATGAACGGAGGTTGGGCGATCCGCTGGACGGTGGGCGACGTCTCTCCGTTCGGCTTCGAGGCCCTGCGCCTTTCGATCCGGGGCGCCAGGCGCGCTTTCGGGGCGGACGCGCCACTTGCGGTGGTGGTCAATTCCATCCCCGTGGAAGAAGCGCGGCGGCGGACCGGCATGGTGCCTGAAGGGACAGAGTGGCTGCCGGCCGCCGGATTGCCGGATTTCATCAAACCGTTCCTCGACCCGGAAATGGCCGAGGGCGTCGCCTGGAAATTGGCGCCGCTGCGCCTCTTCCCCGAACGCTTCGAAATCGCGCTCGACAATGACTGTATCCTCTGGGACATTCCCGAGACCGTCCGGAGATGGCGCGCGGAGAACCCGCCGCGCTGCCTGATCGCCGCCGATGTCAAGCCGGCCTTCGGCGCCTTTGCCGACGCAACGCGGCCCGAGCCGCGCAATACGGGCATACGCGGCTTGCCGCCAGGCTATGATCTCGGCGCGGCATTGGCCAAGGTTCTTGCCGCCCATCCCGTCATCCTGCGCTCCGAACTGGACGAGCAGGGCCTGCAATCCGTTGCGCTCGACCTCGGGCGTCCGGCCCACATCGTTTCCACCGGCGAGGTGACGATCTGCTCGCCCTTCTGGCCGCAGCAGCCCGATCTCGGCAGCGCCGGCGCGCATTTCGTCGGTCTCAACGCGCGGTCGCTCCCCTGGTCCTATTACGACCGGCCGGCAAGCGAATGCGTCCGGGAAAACTGGTTGGCGCACCTTCCCGAACTTCGCCGGCGAACGGGCATCGATATCGGGGAACAATGATCCGGGGTGGCTGTTGGGATGGCCTTGAAGGCGTCCTCGCCATTGCCTGTTGCCACAACCCTGACGCGCTGGTTCAGGAAAGCTCTGGCGCAATCGGCACGGGCGATTGCGCGCTGTGTGGGACCGAGCAATGAGCACCCTGTTTCATCTGATCCGCCACGCCGACCATGGTCATGTCGGCAGAATATTGACCGGACGTATGGAAGGGGCGGCTCTCTCCGCCGCCGGAAAGGCCGACGCCGCCCGCCTTGCCCGCTCGATCGGCGCAAGACGGCTCGATGCGCTTTTCAGCAGCCCGCGGCGGCGCGCGCGCGAGACGGCGGAAGCGATCGCTAGCGTCACCGGCCTTCGGCCGGAAATTTCACCCGCTCTCGACGAGATCGATTTCGGCGGCTGGAGCGGGCGTACATTCGAGGCGCTCGCGGCCGATCCCGCGTGGCAGCGCTGGAACGCCTGCCGCGACAGCGCTTGCACGCCCGCCGGAGAAAGCATGGCCGACGTCGCCGCGCGCCTTATCGCGCTGATCGGCGATCTTTGCGCCCGCTTTCCCGGCGGCGTCATTTGCATGGTCAGCCATGGCGACGTGATCAAGGCGGCGCTTTGCCACTATGGCGGCAGGCCGTTCCAGACGGTCCACGATTTCGATGTCGCGCCTGCTTCCGTGTCCACCATCGCCGTGGGCCGGCATGGCGGCAGGATTGTCACCGTCAACGAACGCCCTTGGGAACGCTGCTGGCCGAGCGTCATGGAGGCCGCCTCATGAAGATGGTGATCTTCGGCCTGACGGTGTCTTCCTCATGGGGCAACGGCCACGCGACGCTCTGGCGCGGACTCATCCGCGCGCTGGCCCGCCAGGGATGGACAATCGTCTTCTTCGAACGCGACGTGCCCTATTACGCCGGCGCGCGCGATCTTCATGAGATCGAGAACGGCGAATTGATCCTCTATCCGGACTGGCAAGATGCCGCGCCGCTCGCCAGGCATCACCTCGCCGATGCGGACGCCGCCATCATCACCTCCTATTGCCCGGACGCCAATGCCGCCTTCGAGCTGATGGCGGAAGCGGGGCGGCCGCTCAGGATATTCTACGATCTCGACACGCCGGTCACGCTGTCGCTTTTGAGGCGCGGCGAGGCGGTCCCCTATATAGGACCGCGCGGCCTCCGGGATTTCGATCTTGTGCTCAGCTATACCGGCGGCGGCGCTCTCGACGAGTTGCGCGATCGCCTCGGCGGCCGTCTCGTCAAGCCGCTCTTCGGCCATGCCGATCCCGAGGCGCACAGGCCGACCGAGCCTCGCGAACACTATGCGGCGGACCTTTCCTATATCGGCACCTATGCCGCCGACCGGCAGGACGCGCTGGTAAAGCTCTTCGTCACGCCGGCGCGGGCGCGGCCCGACGCCCGCTTCGTCATCGCCGGGGCGCAATATCCCGACGATTTCCCGTGGAGCGGCAACATCTTCTTCGTCCGCCATTTGCCGCCCGAGGAGCATCCGGCCTTCTATTCCTCCGGCCGGCTGACGCTCAACATCACCCGTCGCGCCATGGCGGAGATGGGGTGGTGCCCATCCGGCCGCCTGTTCGAGGCCGCCGCCTGCGGCATTCCGGTCATTTCCGATTGGTGGGAAGGACTCGACGCCTTCTTTGAGCCGGGGAGCGAAATCCTGGTGGCGCGCTCCTCGGCGGACGTGATCGCGGCGCTCGACCGCGACGACGCCGAACTGCAGCGGATCGCAAAGCGGGCGCGTGAAAGGGTGCTGGCCGAACACAGTTCGGCGAAACGCGCCGAGGAACTCCAGTCCCTCTTCGATCTCGCAGTCGATGGCGGAGACGATGAGGCGACGCTTGAAATGGAAGGGACGTAAGCCGATGTGGGGCATCATTCCAGCCGCCGGAAACGGAACGCGAATCCAGCCGCTCGCCTTTTCCAAGGAATTGCTGCCGATTGGCGGCCGCTTCGACGGGGCGTCGGAGCGGCCCTGCGCCGTCAGCGAATATCTCTGCGAACGGATGATCCGCGGCGGGGCGGACAAGCTCTGCTTTGTCATCGCGCCGGGCAAGTCCGACATCATGGAATATTATGGCGGCGGCTATGGCCCGGCCTCCGTCGCCTATGTCGTGCAGCCGGAGCCCGCGGGCCTGTGCGACGCCGTCTTCCGCGTCGCGCCGCTGATCGCGCCGGACGAGCCGGTCCTTGTCGGCCTGCCCGATACGATCTGGCTGCCGGCGGACGGTTATCTCGCGCTTCCCGAGGACCGCCTGGCCTTCCTGCTCTTCCCGGTCGATAATCCCTCCGCCTTCGACGCCGTCGATACCGGCGAGGATGGCGCGGTGCGCGAAATCCAGGTGAAGCGGCCCTCGCCCTCGACGCATTGGGTGTGGGGGGCTTTCCGCATGCCGGGCCATATCCTGCACGAATTGCGCCAGCTCTGGATCGAGCGCGGCAAGGCCGACGAATATATCGGCACGCTGGTCAACGCCTATCTCGCGCGGGGCGCGAGCGCGGCCGGCGTCAAGGCCGGCGAGACCTATGTCGATGTCGGGACGCTGGAAGGCTACCGGGCCGCCGGCGAACTGCTCGGCCGATTGCCACGCGAAGAAGCGGGTGCCGACGGCTCCCGCGTCACGGTGGCCGCCCCGGCCGGGCGGCGTCTCTTCGCGCCGCGGCGGAACATTGCAGCGCCTCCCGCGGTTCAGCCCTGACGATGGAGCTGACCATGACCGACGAAACGCCCAGATGGAAAACCTCCGGTCCGCAATTGAGCAAGACCACCGCGCCCGACGCGGCGGAGGAGAGGCGGCTTGCCGATCCCTCCGTCAAGGACGTCACCAATCCGAAAGAGGTTTGGGAAACGGCCGGTCCGGCGGACGAACCGGCGCCCGACGAAAATTTGCGCGACAGGGACGAAGGGCGCGAGCCGGACCCGTCATTCATCACGTCTGACGAGCCCTCGCCCTATGGCGAGGAGGCGCAGGCGGACATCGTCGGCAGGCAAAGCGGCCCCGGCAAAGGCGCGGCCGACGTGGAGAAGCCGCGCAAGGGATAGCATGCCGGTGGAGGCAGGCCGCCCGCACCTTCATCTATGACTTCTTCTACTTTCCTTCACTCATTCGGGAACATTCCTCGTCGCGCTCGGTTCGGGGGTGGATTTCATCCACAAGCTGCGAGGGAGCGACGGTGCCGAAAAACGTACTGATTACCGGGGGATGCGGCTTCATCGGTCGCTATGTGACGGACGAGCTTCTGGCAGCGGGCCATCGCGTACGCATTCTCGACAGTCTCGTGCAGCAGGTCCACGGCGCGGGAGCGGCCGGCCGGCGCAAGGACGCCGAAACCATCGCCGGCGACGTGCGCGACAGGGAGCTCGTGCGCTCCTGCCTGAAAGGCATCGACCATGTCGTGCATCTCGCCGCCGAGGTGGGCGTCGGCCAGTCCATGTACGAGATCGACCGCTATGTCGGCGCCAATGATCTCGGCACGGCCGTCCTTCTGCAGGAATTGATCGAGCGTCCCGTCGAAAGCCTCGTCGTCGCCTCTTCCATGAGCGTCTATGGCGAAGGGCTCTATGAAACCGCCGACGGTCAGCGGCGCGAGCGGGTGAGACGGCGCAGGAAGGACATCGAGGCCCGGCGCTGGGACCCGCGCGACGACGCCGGCAACCGACTGCGGCCCGTCCCCACCGACGAGGAGAAGCCGGTGGACCTCGCCTCCATCTACGCTCTCACGAAATACACGCAGGAGCGCGCCGTGCTGATCTTCGCCGAGGCCTATGGCATCCGCGCCACGGCGCTCCGGCTCTTCAACGTCTTCGGCGCCGGACAGGCGCTGTCCAATCCCTATACGGGCGTGCTCGCCAATTTCGCCTCCCGCCTTGCCAACGAGCAGCCGCCGACGGTGTTCGAGGATGGCGAGCAGCGCCGCGATTTCGTCCATGTCCGGGACGTGGCGCGCGCCTTCGCGGCGGCGCTCGACCAGCCGCTCGCGGCCGGGCAGGTGATCAATATCGGCAGCGGCGTCTCCTACTCCATCCGCGATGTGGCGCAACTCCTGGCGCAAGCCATGGGCGTGCCGCGGATCGAGCCGGAGATTTTGGGCAAGGCGCGCTCCGGCGACATCCGAAACTGCTTCGCCGACATCTCCAAGGCGCGCGAGCTCATGGGATTCCAGCCGCGCCACCGGCTGGAGGATTCGCTTGGCGAGTTCGCCGAATGGGTGCGCGGCACGCCGGCAGTGGACAATGGCGCCGAGATGCGTCGCCAACTCGAGGAAAGGGGGCTGGTGTCATGAGCGCCAAGGCTCCCGTCCTCATCACAGGGGGCAGCGGCTTCATCGGTTCCAACCTCGCCGACAGCCTTCTCGGCGACGGCGAGGACGTCGTCATCCTCGACAATCTGAGCCGGCCGGGCGTCGAACGGAACTGGCGATGGCTGAAGGCGCGGCATGGCGGCCGCGTCCGCCTCTACCAGGCCGATATTCGCGATCCCGGCGTGTTCGATCCGATCGCGGAGGAGATTTCCGCCGTCTTCCATTTCGCCGCGCAGACCGCCGTCACCACGAGCATGGCCGACCCGGTGCAGGATTTCGACACCAATCTGCGCGGCACGCTGAACCTGCTCGAGGCGATCCGCCGCTCGGGCAGGAGGACGCCGCTCGTCTTCGCCAGCACCAACAAGGTTTACGGCTCGCTCGGCGATCTCAAGATGGTGCAGGCGGACGACCGCTACATCCCGGCCGACCCGGCAATCCGCGACTATGGCGTGGACGAAACGCGGCCGCTCGATTTCTGCACGCCCTATGGCTGCTCGAAGGGCGCGGCCGACCAGTATGTGCTCGACTACGCCGCCTCTTTCGGCATTCCCTCGGCCGTCTTGCGCATGAGCTGCATCTACGGCCCGCGCCAGTTCGGCACCGAGGACCAGGGCTGGGTCGCGCATTTTCTCATCCGCGCCATGGAAGGCCGGCCGATCACAATCTACGGCGACGGCAAGCAGGTCCGCGACGTGCTTCATGTCGCCGATGCCGTTGCCGCCTACCGCAAGGTGCTGGGATCGATCGAGCGCGTCCGCGGCCAGGCCTTCAATCTCGGCGGCGGGTCCGCCAACGCCGTCAGCCTGCGCCTCGTGTTGCGGGAGATGGCCCTGCTTCTGGGGCACGAGATCGACATCGAGCACCGTTCCTGGCGGCCGGGCGACCAGTTCTTCTTCGTCGCCGACACGCGGCGGATCAAGGAGCGCCTCGGCTGGAAGCCGACCGTCCCCTGGAAGGCTGGGCTCCGGAACCTCGCCGATTGGCTCGCCGCCTCGCCGCTTGCAGCTCCTTCGGAAGCCGAAGAGAGGATGAGCGCATGACCGGCCTCTCGGTTTCTCCGCGCCGGCCCCTTCATTCCGGCGCGGATTTTTCCGCCAGAGCCCGTTTCCAGCCATCGTCGGGGTCGCGTCTTCTGATGACCGTCGATGCCGCGGGTGGGGTCTGGCGCTACGCCATGGAACTCGCGCGCGGCTTGAAACCGCTCGGCTTCAATACAGTCTTCGCCGGGCAGGGCCCCGCGCCGTCGCCGTCGCAGCGGGCGGAGGCGGAAGAGGCCGGCGATCTCGTCTGGATCGACGGGCCGCTCGACTGGATGGCTGGATCGGAGGCCGAATTGTCGGGCTTTCCGGCGGCGCTCTCCGCCTCGATCGAAGAGTGGCGGGCGGACATCGTCCATCTGAATTACCCGTCGCAGGCTTGCGGCCTGCTCGTCAACGCGCCGGTTGTCGCCGTCTCGCATTCCTGCGTCGCGAGCTGGTGGCAAATCGTGAAGGGCACGTCCTTGCCGCCCGAATGGCGCTGGCAGGCCCGCCGCCAGCGCGAGGGTCTCCACCGGGCGGATGCGATCGTTGCGCCGAGCGTAAGCCATTCCGAACTCCTTCGCGGGATTTACGGCGCGCTCCCGCAAATCCATGTCGTTCCGAACGCCATCTCGGCCGTTTCGCCGGACGGAGCAAAGGACGCTCTCGTTTTCGCCGCCGCGCGCTGGTGGGACGAGGGCAAGAACGCCGGCGTGCTCGATCGCGCCGCTGCCGCTCTTTCCTGGCCCGTCTTCATGGCGGGTCCAACGGACGGGCCGGGCGGACAGCACGTCGAAATCGAACACGCGGCCAATGAAGATCTCCCCTACGCCGAGCTTTTGCGCCGCGTCGGCCGCGCCGGCATCTTCGTCTCGCCTTCGCTCTACGAGCCCTTCGGCCTGGCGGCGCTGGAAGCCGCGCGGGCAGGGGCGGCGCTCGTCCTTTCCGATATCCCGACCTATCGCGAACTCTGGCGGGGCGCGGCGCTCTTCTTCGATCCCCGCGACGCCGGCGATCTCGCGGCCCGGATCGAACAGCTCATCGCGAACCCGCCGCTGAGGGCCGCTCTCGGCCGTGTCGCCGCCGCCCGCTCGCTCCTCTTCACGCCGGAAATTCAGGCCCGGAAGATGGCCGGCATCTATGGCGATCTTCTCGAGCGCGCACGGCCGCAAGCCGTCCTGGAGCGCTTTGCATGAATTTCGTCTTCTACACCCATTCGCTGAAATCGGACTGGAATCACGGCAACGCGCATTTCCTGCGCGGC
>JBQCEL010000227.1:0-6539 GCA_051960255.1 Rhizobiaceae bacterium | reverse complement strand
GGCATCGAGACCGTGCGAGTCGTCTTCGCCGACCAGCACGGCATCTTGCGGGGCAAGACGATCGTCGCCGGCGCCTTCGCATCCGCCATCCGCAACGGCATTGCCGTCACCTCGACGCTTCTGTTGAAGGATACGGCGCATCGCACGGTTTTTCCGATATGGGGCGACGACATCGGCTTCGGCCATGGCACGCTGACGGGCGGCGCCGACATTTTGATGGTGCCCGATCCGGCCACCTTCCGCGTCCTGCCCTGGTCGCGCCATTCGGGCTGGGTGCTCTGCGATCTCTACCAGAAGGATGGGAGGCCGATCGTGATGTCTTCCCGCCGCATTTTGCGCGACGCCGTCGAGCGTCTCGCCGCGCGCGGCATGAAGTTTATTTGCGGGCTTGAGGTCGAGTTCTACGTCTTCCGCGTCAAGGAACCGCGGCTTGAGCACGCCGATGGCGGAATGCCCTGCACGCCGCCGGAAACGAGCCTGCTCGCGCATGGCTACCAATATCTCACGGAAGCCCGCTATGACGCGCTGGAAGAGGTGATGGATGATCTGAGGCGCGCCTGCCAGGAGATCGGGCTGCCCATCCGCTCAACCGAGGCAGAATTCGGCCCGAGCCAGTGCGAATTCACCTTCGAGCCCGACGGCGCGATGGAACATGCGGACGCCATGGTGCTGTTCCGCTCCCTGGTCAAACAGGTCTGCGCGCGCAAAGGCCTTCACGCCACCTTCATGTGCCGGCCGAAGGTGGATTTCGGTATGGCGAGCGGCTGGCATTTGCACCAGTCGATCGTCGATACCAAGACAGGCGACAACCTCTTCATGCCGACGGCGGACGGCCGGCTTTCGGAGACGGCGAGCAGTTGGATCGCCGGCCTGCTCGACCACGCCGCCGAGACCTGCCTGCTGACGACGCCGACCGTCAACGGCTACAAGCGCTATCAGGCGTTTCAGCTTGCGCCCGACCGGATCCAGTGGGGCCGCGACAACAGGGGCGCGATGATCCGTGGCCTGATGGCGCCGGGCGACAAGGCGAGCCGGATCGAAAACAGGGTCGCCGAACCCGCCGCCAACCCCTATCTCTACTTCGCCTCGCAGATCCTGTCAGGGCTGGACGGCATCGAAAGGCGGCTCGAAGCGCCCGCTCCCGTCGAAAATCCCTATGCCAGCGACGCCGTCCGCCTGCCGACGAGCCTCATTGGCGCGATCGAGCGGTTCGAGGCGAGTGAGTTCTACAAGAAGACGCTCGGGCCGGATTTCGTCGCCTATCTCAGCCATATCAAGCGGTCGGAGTGGGAGCGCTACCTCACCACCATTTCCGAATGGGAGCAGCGCGAATATTTCTCGCTGTTCTGAGAAAGCTCGCGATTTCGTTATCGATATTCGCAAGGAGCGGCTTTTACGTCGCCTGGAGCGCGAGTTCGGGGCCGCGCCTTTCCGTGACGGGGATCGACGACGGCGTGAAATCGCATTTTGCGAGCACCAGATCGGCAAGCGTGTATTTGTCGAACGTGCCGACGAAGGCGTTCAGGGCTTCGTTCATAATATTGGGTAAGCGGCAGCAGCGCGTGATCAGGCATCGATTGTCGCTGGCGAAACATTCGACCAGGGCGAAGTCGGATTCCGTCGTCCGCAGGACCGCGCCCAAACTGATCTCCTCGGGACGCTTCGCAAGCGCGAATCCGCCGCTTCGTCCGCGCACCGCCCTGATGTAGCCGGCATGGGCCAGCGCGTTGACGACCTTCATCAAATGCGCGCGCGAGATATCGTATGCCTTGGCGGTCTCCTCGATGGTGATGAGCCGATCATCGGCAGCGGCGGCATATATCAGCACCCGAAGGGCGTAATCGGTGAGCGTCGTCAGTCTCATCTGCGATCCGATGGAATATCACCCGGGGAGGGCACGCGGAGAACCGCCACGCTTCGCGTGCCAAACGGACGCCGCATTCCAGACAGGCGGTCATTAATATGATGAATGTAAATGGATGTCTTGGGTTTGTCCAATGAGCTATTCGCTCAAGTAGAAACAAATAGAGACAGGTCCGGCCAGTCCGCGCTTGTCTCGGTCACAGCGCCTTCGGAGGGCGGCTGGCGCCCGCGGCTGGTTTGATCATTCCCCTCCGAGCGCTATTCTCGAGCCAACCAAACTGTCCCATGTGGCGGCGATTGGGAATCGGAGGCGGCTGCGGGCGCGGCGGCACCCTGACAAGGGAGGAAAGGAAAATGTCTGAACAATCATCACCGAGCGGCCCTGATTTCGTTGAGGGCGTGCCGCTGTCCGATCTCGATGCTACCGGCAAGGTGACGGGCCATGTCGGCGGCGAGCCCGCGCTTCTTATCCGACAGGCCGGCGAGTTGTTCGCCATCGGCGCCAAATGCACCCATTACGGAGGGCCGCTGGCGGAGGGTCTTGCGGTGGGGGATACCATCCGCTGTCCCTGGCACCATGCCTGCTTCAGCCTGCGCACGGGCGAAGTGCTCCATCCGCCCGCCCTGGACGGCCTCAAACACTGGCGCGTCGAACAGCGTGACAGCCGGGTGTTCGCGCGCGATCCATTGCCGGCAGATGAACCGCCAGTGCTCTCTTCCGCCGGCCTGCCGGAATCGGTGGTGATCATCGGCGGCGGCGCGGCGGGGAACGCCGCCGCCATGACCTTGCGGCACCAGGGCTATCGCGGCCCCGTCACGATACTGAGCGCCGATTCTTCCCGCCCCTACGACCGGCCGAACCTGTCGAAGGATTACCTCGCCGGGACTGCGAAAGCCGCATGGCTCCCATTGCGATCGCAGAAATTCTACGCCAACCGGGATATCGATCTCCGATGCGACAGCCGCGTCGTCGGGGTCGATGCCGCGAAAAGGACCGTCGCCCTCTCCGACGGCAGCGAGTTAAGTTATGGCGCGCTGCTGCTCGCTACCGGATCGGAACCGAATCGGCTGGATGTTCCCGGCGCCGATCTGCCGCATGTCCATGTGCTGCGGACGCTGTCCGACTGCGAGGCCCTGATCGCCAGTGTCGAAACGGCCAGACGCTGCGTAGTGGTGGGCGCAAGCTTCATCGGCATGGAGGTCGCCGCATCGCTCAGGACGCGCGGCCTGGAGGTTCATGTCGTCGCTCCGGACGAACGGCCGATGCAGCGGGTTCTTGGGCCGGAACTGGGCGACATGGTGAAGGGGGTTCACGAGCAGCATGGCGTCGTTTTCCATCTCGGAACGACCCTCACGAGGATCGAGCCGGATCATGTCGTCTTGGCGACGGGAGCGGAGTTACCGGCGGACCTGGTGGTGGTCGGCATCGGCGTGCGCCCGGAGCTGGGGCTGGCGGAACAGGCCGGGCTGACGATCGATCGCGGCATAGCGGTCGATGCGTTTTTGAGGACCAGCGACCCCAATATCTACGCCGCCGGCGATATAGCGCGCTGGCCCGATCAAAGGACAGGGGACCGCATCCGCGTCGAGCATTGGGTGGTGGCGGAGCGCCAGGGCGTCGTGGCTGCACGCAACATGCTAGGACAGAGGCAGCCCTTCGACGCGGCGCCGTTCTTCTGGAGCCAGCATTACCACACCAGCATCAACTATGTCGGCCACGCGGAAAAATGGGACCGGCTGGAGATCGACGGCGATCCCGCCAAGCGGGATTGCACCGCCACCTTTTGGCGGGACGGCAAACGCCTTGCCGTCGTGACCGTCGGGCGCGATCTCGAAAGCCTCGAGGCGGAAGCTGCCTTCGAGGGGGAAACGCCAGCATAAAACGTCCAGAAGGGTATATCAGAGTTCGCGAGGAGCACGCGATGGCGAAAAAATTCAAGATCGGCGATCAGGTGGGCTGGAATTCCGAAGCGGGCCGGGTGTCGGGAAGGATCATCGCCATCCATACCAGCGATTTCGACTATAAGGGCCACACCCATCGAGCCTCCGAGGACGATCCCCAATATGAGATCAAGAGCGACAAGACCGACCATATAGCGGCCCATAAAGGCAGCGCCCTCCATCTCTTATGAGGGCGGCGCGTGACGCTGCCCTTCTACACCATCGGCCATTCCAACAGAAGTTTCGAGGAATTTGCCGGCCTGCTGGGAGAAGCCGAGATCGAATTGGTGGCGGATATAAGGAAAATACCGATGTCCAGAGCCAATCCGCAGTTCAACAAGGATATTCTCGCCCAAACTCTCACCGGAATCGGCATAGCCTACGAACACATGGCGGCGCTCGGCGGCTTGCGCGGCAAGGCGCGCGGCCAGTTGACAGCTGTCAACGCGTTCTGGACGAACCGGAGTTTCCACAATTATGCGGATTACGCGCTCTCGACCGAATTCCGATTGGGGCTAGGGCGGCTGATCGAGGAGGGGCGCAAACGCCGCACCGCGATGATGTGTTCGGAAGCGGTATGGTGGCGGTGTCACCGCCGCATTGTCGCGGATTATCTGATTGCGGCTGGCGAGACTGTCTTCCATATTTTGGGCCCGGGGCACATCGAGCCGGCTCGCCTCACTGAGGGCGCTGTCGTCCAATCGGACGGGGCGGTCCTCTATCCGGCTCCCGATATGCCGGAGGCGTGATCGAAGACGGGACTGGCAGCTTCCGAGCCTGTCTTGTAAAAGCTCTGCCAGCGTCGCGTATCCTGCGGGTCAGCTTCATCTTTGTTCGGCAGACGGGTATTTCAATGTCGGCAGCGCCATCAGAGCCTTGTCCCGGTCCCATTATCGTGATGGGCGTCAGCAGTTCGGGAAAATCGACCGTCGGCGCAGCGGTGGCGGAAAAGCTTGGCGTCCCCTTCCTGGAAGGCGATGCCTTTCATCCCGCCGCGAATGTCGAGAAGATGCGCCAGGGCATTCCGCTGACGGACGAGGATCGCTGGCCGTGGCTCGACCGTGTCGCGCGCGAATTGAAAGCCGCGGCGCGGGAGAGGGGCGGCGCCGTCGTCTCCTGTTCGGCCCTCAGACGCACCTATCGCGATCGGCTGCGCGCCACGGTCGGCCCCGAACTGCGCTTCGTCTTTCTCCAAGGCGATCAAGCGACGTTAAGCGGGCGGATGCGGCATCGCCACGGACATTTCATGCCGGCCTCGCTGCTGGCAAGCCAATTCGCCACGCTGGAGCCGCCACGCGGCGAGGAAGATGTCTTGACCGTCAATGTCGCCGGGCCGATCGAGGACGTGATCGCCGCCACGATGCAGGCACTGGGCGAGCGGCGGTGAACCGGAGAGAATTGCATGAGACGCAGATCGGGGAGAGAGAGGGCCAGGGCCGAACGCGCGGACGCCGACGCGAGCGGGGAAAGCCAACCACGCCCCATGATCGATTGGGACGAACTCTCGCCTCCAGAGCAACTGGCTCTGAAACGTCTCAATCGCGGGCATGATCCTCAGCTCGATCCAGAGACGGCCGAGCGGCTGCTCGAACTCGGCCTCGCAGTAAGGCGCGCCCAAGGCATCGGGATCAGCCGGTCCGGACGTGAACTGGTGATCAACGTGCTGCTGAAATCGGAGGCCTGATCGGGAAGCGGGTCCGCTCAGGTCTTGATCCCCCTGGCCAATCCGTTGAGCGCCTGGCGGATATCCTCGCGTTCCTCCCCGTTCTCGGGATAGACGGCATAGACCGGATAGACGAATTCGGGCGCTCCATCGACCTGTTCCAATTCGCCGGTTTCGATGTGAGGGGCGACCACGCTCTGGCGGAAATAGCCCATTCCTCCCGCGCGCAGGATATAATTCAGGCCGAGCGGCCCGAGGCTCACCACGAGGCCGGGATCGCCGAATTTCTGCGTGCTTGATCCATATTGCGCCGCGAATTGCGGTCCCCAATCGACATGAACGTAATTGATGGCTTCGGCGTTTCCGCTGCCCCTGCTGCGGACGAGGACGAGTTTTTCCTCCTGCAAGAGCCGCACGGTCAGCCCCGGCGCCAGCATCGGCGCGTAAAGCACCGCGATGTCCAGAACCCCCGTGCGCAGCTGTTCGAGAAGTTGGTCGGGCAGGCCGACCTGGACCCGGATCGCGACTTGTGGCGCCATCCTGCGCATCCAGACCAGCCAATCAAGCAGGAGCGGGTTCCACAGGCTGAGTTCGCCGCCAAGCGCGACGATGCTCGATTTGCCGGCCGGAACGGCAAGCTGCTGACGCGCCCGCTCCCATATCTGCACCAGCGACTGGGCATAACGCTCGAACTCCCTCCCCGCGGCAGTCAGTTGCGCGCCATTGCGGTTGCGCAGGAACAATTGCCGCCCGATCTCGTCCTCCAGCGTGCGGATACGCGCGCTGACGGTCGTCGCGGTGACGTGGAGCCGGTCGGCGGCGTCCTGAAAACTTCCCGACTGGACGATCTGCAGGAATGTTCGCGCCCGTTCGATATCCATGGCAATCCGCCGCTCAATGCGATTTTCTTGCAGTGATAGCGCATTTAAATGTGCTTGCGTGTGGTTTTCTTTGCCCGCTGAAACGGATAGGTAATCCAGCATTCCCCTTGGGGTCGCCGGGCCGGATTCCGCGTTCGTCGGCTCGAACCGACATCGTCCGCCCCGTACCGATCATGACGTCCAAGACATCC
>JBQCEL010000226.1:0-7490 GCA_051960255.1 Rhizobiaceae bacterium | reverse complement strand
CGATGCCGAAAAGGCCGCATTGGAACGCGAGGGGCGCAAGCCGCATTGGCGTTTCCTGCTGCCCAATTTCGACGCCGATCCTTTCGAGACGAGCCGGACGGATGTCCATTGGAGCGATATCGTTCGGGGCGAGGAAACGGTCGATCTCGCCTCGCTTTCCGATCCGGTGCTGGTGCGGGAAGACGGCACCTATCTCTACACCTTGCCTTCCGTGGTTGATGACGTCGATTTCGGCGTCACGCATATTATCCGGGGCGACGATCATGTCACCAATACGGGCGTCCAGATCGCCCTGTTCAAGGCGCTGGGCGCGGAGCCGCCGGCCTTCGGCCACCATAATCTCCTGACCACTATTTCCGGCGAGGGTCTGTCGAAGCGCACCGGCGCGCTGTCGGTTTCCGGATTGCGTGAGGCCGGCATCGAGCCGATGGCCGTCGCATCGCTCGCCGTCCTCACCGGCACCTCGGAGAATATCGCGGCGGCTTGTTCGCTCGATGAACTGGCGTCGCATTTCGACCCGTCGCACACGTCGAAATCCGCGTCGAAATTCGATCCGGTCGAACTGGAAGTCCTCAACCGGACGCTGCTTCACGGCATGGGCTTCGACGAGGCGAAGGATCGGCTTGCCGCGCTCGGCGTCGCGGGCGGCGAGGCGCAGCCTTTCTGGCGCGCGGTGCACGGCAATCTCGACCGGTTTGCCGATGCGGGCATCTGGTGGCGGATCATCAATGAAGGTCCGGCGGAACAGCCGCGATTCGGCGATGACGACCTTGCCTTCGTAAGGAGAGCTTTCGACCTCCTGCCGCCGGAGCCGTGGGATCGAGAGACGTGGAAGGTCTGGACGGATCAAGTGAAGGCGGAAAGCGGGCGCAAGGGCAGAGCGCTTTTTATGCCGCTCAGGTTGGCCCTTACGGGGCTTCCTTCCGGGCCGGAGCTTGCAGATCTATTGCCGTTGATGGGTCGGGAAAGAATTTTGGCCCGACGACCCTGACATTGCGGTTGGTGTCGGCGGAAGGCGTAACCGGTTTCGGTGCGGAAGCCGCCGCGATCGGTTTTTCCGGATGCGGGGGTTCTCCAAACGTCATGATGTCGGGTTGCGCTGAGGGAGTAGGTTTTCCCGGCGACGGATGCGACTCGTCCGGAGGCGTTTCGCCGATCGCCGAGTAATTCGCGGCGCCGCAGCCGCAATTGCGGGGCTGAGGCCTGTCGGTGCGGCGATAGAGAAAAGCTGTCGGAAGGCTTTTATAGGGAACCCCGGTCAGGGAGACCATGTCCTCCGCTTCCTGTCCCCGGACGCGATGATAATAGAGATGCGCCTCCGCGCCGGGGCAGCGCGCCTCGCAAATCCTCTCGTCCTCGGGAAAGTTTTCCGGCGTGGTCGCGTAGGAGATCGGGAAGTAGAAGCCGTCGCATGTGCGGACGCAAAGCGTGCTGTAGGTCCCCGCCGGTATGGCGGGGATTTGCGCCGCGTCGTCCGGCGCGGCCGTGCCGGCAGGGTCACTGTTGTCTACGGGCGTCGAGCGATGGATAACGACGCCGTTTTGCAATGTCTGGTCGAACGTACTTGCGGGCGCGCCGACCGCGGTCGGATGCGCGACACCTGGCGTCCGCGCTGATACCGACATTCCTGCAATCAGCAGGAGAAACAGCGATCCTCGATACCATCTCATGATCGCCCGGATTGTCAGACGAGTTCAGCTTGAATTCAACTCAGAACTATTCCGCCGCGCCCTGTACGCGTTGCGAAGCTTCGACCACCGCCAGCGCCGTCATGTTGATGACGCCTCTGGCCGTCACCGACGGCGTCAGGATATGCGCCGGCCGCGCCGTGCCGAGCAGGATCGGGCCGACATGCAGTGCATCGGTCATCGCCTTCACCGTGTTCAGCGTGATGTTCGCCGCGTCGAGATTGGGGAAGACCAGCAGGTTGGCTTCTCCCTGCAAGGTGGATTGCGGGAAGATGCGGTCGCGTTGCTTCTCGTCGAGCGCGGCGTCGCCATGCATTTCGCCGTCGGCTTCGAGCGCCGGCGCTGCGCGCTTCAGGATCGCCGCCGCCTCCCGCATCTTGAGCGCGCTCGGCGAATCCTTCGAGCCGAAATTGGAATGCGACAGAAGCGCCGCTTTGGGTTCCAACCCGAAACGCCGGATTTCCTCCGCCGCCAGGATGGTGATCTCGGCGATTTCTTCGGCGCTCGGCTCGACATTCACATAGGTGTCGGTGAAGAAAGTGACGCCGCGCTGCGCGATCAGCATGGAGAGCGCCGACAACTCGCATATCCCCGGCTTGCGGCCGATGATGAGATCGACGTTGCGCAGATGTTTTTCGTAGCGGCCTTCGAGGCCGCAGATCATGGCGTCGGCTTCCTCGCGCATCATCGCCAGCGCCGCGATGACGGTCGTGTTGGTGCGCACCATCGTCCGCGCCGCCTCCGGCGTGATGCCGCGCCGCCCGGCCAACTGGGTCAAGAGATCGACATAATGGCGGTAACGCGGATCGTCTTCGGGATTGACGATCTCAAAATCCTTGCCGACCCTGATCTTGAGGCCGTGGCGCTTCAGACGCGTCTCAACCACGCTCGGCCTGCCGATGAGGATCGGCGTCGCGATCCCTTCCTCAAGAACGGCCTGAGCCGCGCGCAACACGCGCTCATCCTCGCCGTCGGCATAGATCACCCGTTTGGCGCTCGCATTCTTGGCCGCCGAGAAGACCGGCTTCATGATCAGGCCGGAACGGAAGACGAAGCGGTTCAGCCGGTCGATATAGGTTTCCATATCCTCGATCGGTCGCGAGGCGACGCCGCTTTCCGCCGCGGCGCGGGCGACGGCGGGCGCGATCCTCAGGATGAGCCGCGGGTCGAAGGGCGAGGGGATCAGGAAGTCCGGTCCGAACATCGGCGTCTCGCCCGTATAGGCGCGGGCGGCGACGTCCGAAGGCTCCTCGCGCGCCAGGGCGGCAATCGCCCTGACAGCCGCCATCTTCATATCCTCGTTGATAGCTGTCGCGCCGCAATCGAGCGCGCCGCGAAAGATGTAGGGGAAGCAAAGGACATTGTTGACCTGGTTCGGAAAATCCGACCGGCCGGTACAGATCATCGCGTCCGGCCGCGCCTTGCGCGCCAGTTCCGGCATGATCTCGGGCGTGGGATTGGCGAGCGCCAGGACGAGCGGCTTTTCCGCCATCCGGCCGAGCAATTCCGGCTTGAGCACCCCGGCGGCGGAGAGCCCGAGGAAGACATCCGCCCCGCCGATCACGTCGGCCAGGGTTCGGGCGTTGGTATCCTTGACATAGACGTCCTTCCAGCGGTCCATCTCCTCGACGCGGCCTTTGTAGGCAACGCCGTGGCGATCGGTGATCCAGATGTTCTCCCGCTTGGCGCCAAGCGAAACGAGCAAATTGAGGCAGGCGATGGCCGCCGCGCCGGCGCCCGACGTGACGATCTTGATATCGCCGAATTTCTTGCCCGCGAGTTCGAGCGCGTTGAGGATGGCTGCGGCGACGATGATGGCGGTGCCGTGCTGGTCGTCATGGAAGACCGGGATTTTCATCCGCGCCTTCAGCTTCTCCTCGACCTCGAAGCATTCGGGCGCCTTGATATCCTCCAGATTGATGCCGCCGAAGGTCGGCTCCAGCGCCGCGACCGTCTCGACCATGAGCGGAATGGTTTCGGCGTCGATCTCGATATCGAAGACGTCGATGCCGGCGAATTTCTTGAACAGCACCGCCTTGCCTTCCATGACCGGCTTGGAGGCGAGCGGGCCGATATTGCCGAGGCCCAGCACGGCGGAGCCGTTCGAGACGACGCCGACCAGATTGGCTCGCGCGGTATAGTCGGCGGCCACCGCCGGATCGTCGGCGATTTCGAGGCAGGGCGCGGCGACGCCGGGCGAATAGGCTAGCGCCAGGTCGCGCTGGTTGCCGAGCGGCTTCGTCGGCTGGATCTCGAGCTTTCCGGGCTTCGGATAGCGGTGAAAGCGCAGCGCCGCCGTGTCCAGGTCCGACCTGTTTGTCTTGCTTATCTCTTGCTCCGCCATCCCCGACGATTCCCGTATGTGTTTGCCGGGCCACTGGTATCACCAAAAAAGACGGATGCCAAAAGGGTAGCGGCCTTCCTTCAAGTCGCGACAGTCGCGGCGAAGATGTTGCTGGCGGCAAGGATCAGGAAAAATCTCAGCTCCGGCGGCGCCGCCTGCCAACGCCACGGCGTCTCCCTTGAGAGGCCGAATTACCCGGCTTTGCGGGCTGCAAAATCCTTCAGCAGCCGGTGCTGGCTGTCATGCCAGGTTTCGCAAGCCTCCGCATCCGCTTCGATGAGCCAAGCCGGAGATTCGAGAAGGGCGGTGGCGCCCGCCAGATCGACGGGTCTGGAGAAGAAGTAGCCTTGGCCGAATTCACAGCCCATCGACTGTAACTGCGCAACCTGACCGGCGAGTTCAGCGCCCTCGGCGACAACATCCATGCCGAGATTGCGCGCGAGGTTCATGATCGTCTGCACGATCTGGAAGCTTTCGGCGCTCTTATCCATCGCCGCCACAAATGACTGGTCGATCTTCAGCACGTCGAGCGGCAACGAATGCAGATAGCTCAGAGACGAATAGCCGGTGCCGAAATCGTCGATGCTCAGGCGTACGCCGAGTTCCTTCAATTCCCTAAGCACCTGGGCCACGCGTTCCGCGTCGCCGATCGTTACGCTTTCGGTGATCTCCAGCCGCAGACAGCGCGGATCGATGCCCGTCTCCGCAATGATTGCGCGGACCTGGAGAACGAGATCCGGCTGGGCGAACTGGCGCGGCGAGATGTTGACGCTGATCGTCAGTGGCTCGTCGCGCGGGAACTGCTTCTGGAGGTTGCGCGCCGCATAGCAGGCTTCGCGCAGCACCCAGCGCCCAAGGAACACGATGAGGCCGGTATCTTCTGTGACTTCGATGAATTCACTCGGGAATACCAGTTCGCCAGTCGGCTTCCGCCAGCGCACCAGCGCCTCGAACCCCGTGATTTGACTGGATTGCAACGATACGATCGGCTGGAAATGGAGGATGAACTCCTCGTTCTGCAGCGCCCGGCGAAGGTCCGTTTCGAGCGCCAGGCGTTTCATCGCCGCCTGATGCATCTCCTGATCGAACAGTTCGCATCGCGCCTTGCCGAGCGCCTTGGCCCGGTACATCGCAAGATCGGCGTCACGCAGGATCGCATCGGCAGTCTCATAGCCGGAGGCGCTCGACGCTATGCCGATGCTGGCGCTTGTATAGACATCCTGTCCGTCGATGGCGAAGGGCAGTTTGAGAACCTCTTCCACCCCATTGGCGACGCGGACCGCATCGGCGGGATCGCCGATGTCATTGATGAGGATCGTGAATTCATCGCCGCCCAGACGCGCCAGCGTCACGGAAAGAGCGTCTGAGCCGCAGGCCTCCTCCTTCGTCACCGCGTCCATCAGCCGGTTCGCAACCTGAATAATGAGACTGTCGCCGGCCAGATGGCCAAGGCTGTCATTGACGATCTTGAAGCGGTCGAGGTCGATGAACAGCACCGCGAACTGCGCTTCCGGATTGCGCTTGGAGCGGGCGATCGCCTGGTTGAGCCGTTCGAGAAAGAGAGCGCGGTTCGGCAGACCAGTCAGCGGGTCGTGCGAGGCGTCGTGGATCAGGCGATCCTCGGCGCGCTGGCGCTCGATGGCGCGGCCGAGATGCGTGCCGACCTGAGGCATGAGTTGAAGCAGCGACTGGTCCGGCTGCAGCGTCCGCTCGGTGAAAAATTCAAAGACCGCAGCCACCTCCTCGCCAACGAGAATAGGGAAGGCGCAAGCGGTGACGAAGCCGCTTTTTCCAGCGGCGGACCGGCGGGGAAAAGCGGGATCGTCGGCGAGATTCACCAGCCAGGCAGGTTCCCGCGAGGAATAGACATGGCCAGGCAAGCCTTCATTTGGCGCGAGGTCATGCATCTCTGTCGCGGAGCGGAACGGCGCGGTTTTCTCGGGATCGCGCTCGTACCAAAGCGTCATCGATCTGAGATGGATTTTGCTTCCTGCGGCGGTTGCCTCATAGGCGTGCCCGACAGGCCAGGCCATGAACTCGCAGATTCGCGTCAGCGCATATTGGAAGACATCGCGCACCGACTGCGACAGGTTTGCCGCCGTGGCGATGTCCTGCAGGAGACGAAGCTCCTGTTCGCGCAGGTAAAGTTCGCGTAAGCTCTTCTCGGAAATGGCCTCCAGTTCCAGCCGCGCCGCGCGCTCGCGCTCCAGGCGACGCTTCAGGCGAGCGAACTCGGTGGGATCGCAAGGCTCAACGGCAGCGGACATGGGCGTCCTTTATCCGGTCAGTGGACGGTCATCCGCATCTGGCAGTGCTCGTCTCCGTGGTTCATGCATGTCATATGCTCGACCTCGGCGTGCTCATGGTAGTGATCGGCAACGCCTTCGATGAAACCATGCGCGAGCGCGCATAGCCTCCGCGGCGACTGATAGCCGATCAGAAGCGCGCCATCATCGGCGTCCCGGAAGTCGAAATGCGGACAATGGGCGCCGGTGTAGAGCTTGCGGACCTCTGGATGGATGATGGTGTTCAGCGCCAGAACGAAAGGCCGCGTCGAACTGTATGCGGTGAAGAAAACGGGATAACGCTCGGCAAGCCGAGGTATCGCCTGGCGGCCAAACCAGCGGACCACGTCGGTCGGCGATATGCCGAGCGCATCGGAAGCGGCCTTCACCAGGCGCATCATCTGATCGTCTGGATAGCTGCCGAGGGAAGTGTAAACGCCGCTGGAACCGGCCGCATCCAGGAGATCGTCCCATACCGCCTCGCCATAATGGGCGACGACGACCTCTTCGAGGACGTTGAAGACGATGCCTTTCATGGAGAGCCCCGCGTTCGACCGGACATTCGGTCCGGGACAATCATGCACACCAAGTTTGAAGGAGTTGTAAATTTCGAGGCCGAAAGCCCTTAGTTGCCTGGGCGCGTCCTCGCTTGACCCACATAGGGAGCGCTATTCGTGCACGCTTGCGGCGGCACTTGCCCTTTCGTCTTGAATCCCGGTTCCAGCCTGTGACATAGCTTGCGCGATGCGGGCGTGGCGGAACTGGTAGACGCAAGGGACTTAAAATCCCTCGCCTTACAGGCTTACGGGTTCGATTCCCGTCGCCCGCACCAAGATGTCTGAAGAGGTTTCCCGTTCGTCGACGGGCGCGTGCCTCAGGGGCTCAGGCTCGCGCGCGCCGCCTTTCGCGCCGTGGCGCCCCTTCGGCGCCGGCGCCGCTTTCATTGGCGGGCTTGTTGCGCAACGGACCGATCCGCGCGACGACGTCGGCGACCGTCGGCCGCGCGGCTTTCGTGTGGGAATCGAGCGCTTCGCGCATCGCCTTCAGATGGGCGAAGGAGGTTCCGCAGCAGCCGCCGACGATCTTCGCGCCGCTATCGACGGCGAGACGGACATAGTCGGCCATCAGTTCCGGCGTGCCGGAATAATGGATTTCCGAGCCGCGGAATTCCGG
>JBQCEL010000225.1:0-9491 GCA_051960255.1 Rhizobiaceae bacterium | reverse complement strand
TCGACCTCAACACAGCGCGTTCCAGTGGCCTGTTCGGGACGGCCGCGGAAAAGGCCTATGTCCTGTTCGGGCTTCTGGTGGGGCTCGCCTTCGGCCCGGCGCAGGCCTCGTCGCGCTCCTGGCTGGCGCGGAGCGTCAGTGCGTCGGAGGCGGGCCGCTATTTCGGCATTTACGCGCTTGCCGGCCGGGCGACGAGCTTCGTCGCGCCGCTGGCGGTCGCGGCAATCACGCAACTCAGCGGATCGCCGCGTCTCGGCATGGCGACGATCGTCCTCTTCCTCACAGGCGGCCTTGCCCTCCTGCTCCCCGTTCCCTATCCGGCGGCAAAGCCGGGGAAATAGCAGAGAGCCTTATTCTTCCTCGTCGGCGGGCGTCTTGGACTTCAGGGACGAGAGCTTGGCGAAAACGGCGTCGGGATCGAGTTCCTGCTCTTCCGGCTTCTTCTCGTCCGCGGCCGGCAATCTTTCCGTCACGGAGGCCGGAAGCAGCGTGTCGCCGGTCGGCTGCGGCTGCACCGGCTGGCCACGGGAGGCCCGCTGTACTTCGATGTCGAGGTCGATCTGCGAGCACAGGCCGAGCGTCACCGGGTCCATCGGCGTCAGATTGGCGGAATTCCAGTGCGAACGGTTGCGGATCTGCTCGATCGTCGATTTGGTCGTGCCGACAAGACGCGAGATTTGCGCGTCCTTGAGCTCTGGATGGTTGCGCACCAGCCAGAGGATGGCGTTCGGCCGATCCTGGCGTTTGGAAAGCGGCGTGTAGCGCGGCCCCCTTCGTTTGCTTTCGGGAACGCGCACCTTCGGCTCCGAGAGTCTCAGGCGGTAATTGGCGTCCGCCTCGCCGCGCGCGATCTCGTCGCGTGTGAGCTGGCCGTTCATGATCGGGTCCATGCCCTTGATGCCCTGCGCCGATTCGCCGTCGGCGATTGCTTTCACCTCCAGCGGATGAAGACCGCAGAACTGGGCGATCTGGTCGAAGCTGAGCGCGGTATTGTCGACTAGCCAGACGGCGGTCGCCTTGGGCATCAGAAGGTTATTGGCCATTTGAAATATCCTCTTATTCGCCCGCGTCCCTGTCGCGGGCGGTGGTCAGAACCACCATTTTTGGGAAATCAAACTCGATATAGAGGCATTTTGTGCGATCCGCAACGAATTCCGTACGCGCCGTCGATGTCACGCCACGTCGAGCACGATCTTGCCGATATTGCCGCCTTCCTCCATGCGCTCATGCGCGCGCCAAGCCTCCTTGAGCGGGAAGATCATGTCCATCACCGGAGCGACACGACGCTGGGCGAGAAGCGGCCAGACATTCTGCTCGAGCGCGGCGGCGATCTCCGCCTTGAAGGCGACCGGGCGCGGCCTCAAGGTCGAGCCGGTATGGACGAGACGCTTGCGCATCAGGGTGGAGAAATTGGCGGTAGCCTTGGCGCCATTGAGATGGGCGATCTGCACGATCCGCCCATCCTCCGCCGCTGCGTCGTAATTGCGGTTGACATAATCGCCGCCGACCATGTCGAGGATGACATTGACGCCCTTGCCGCCCGTCGCCTCCATGACGACCGGGACGAAATCCGCCTCGCGGTAATTCACCACCCGGTCGGCGCCGATCTTCGAGCAGGCGTCGCATTTGTCGGCGCTGCCGGCGGTGGTGATGACAGTGGCCCCGAAGGCGGAGGCGAGCTGGATCGCGGTCGTGCCGATGCCGGACGACCCGCCATGGACGAGAAAGCTTTCGCCCTTTTTCAAGCCGCCGCGCTGAAAGACATTGTGCCAGACGGTGAAGAAGGTCTCAGGCAATGCCGCCGCCTCGGTGAAGGTGAAGCCCGGGGGAACCGGCAGCGCATTCGTCCCGTGGACGGCAACATATTCGGCATAGCCGCCACCGGCGACCAGCGCCGTCACCGCATCGCCCGGCCGCCAACGTTCGGTTCCTCCCCCGACCGCCGCCACCTCGCCGGAAACCTCCAAGCCCGGCAGGTCCGATGCGCCGGGCGGCGGTGGATAGGCTCCCTGGCGCTGCAGCACGTCCGGCCGGTTCACGCCCGCCGCGCGCACGCGGATGAGGATCTCGCCGGCCTTCGGCTGCGGCACGTCGCGCCGCTCCGGCTTGAGCACGAGCGGCCCGCCAGGCTGCGTGATGGCCACCACCGTCATCTTTTCGGGAATGGATGCTGCATTGCTCATACGGGTCGGCTCCGGGTGGCGACGATTGGTTTCGGCGGCAGGAAAGATTAGTTTCTCTTCCTCATAATCATTAGGGGCGGGAACGTAAACGAAGGAGAGAAGGAATGGCCATATTCGACGACGAACCTGTCAAGCGGGCGGAGCCATATCGCATCGGACAGGACCTGTCCTTTCTCTCGGTCGATGAATTGAAGCTCCGCATCAGCGAACTGCGCGCGGAAATCGGTCGGCTGGAAAAGGAAATCGAGGCGAAGGGCGCAACCCGCAGCGCCGCAGAATCCTTCTTCCGCAAGCCGTGAAGTCGAAAAATCCTCACCTTTGCGGAATGACGACATGGAAATGCGCTTTTTACATCAAAGAAATAAGGAAAAACGCATTCTGATTCTGTTTTCTGATTCACCTGCTCTCTAGGTCGTCGGCTTTCCATGCTTGCATCCTTCGTTCCCGTCATTGCCTTGCTGCGCGGCACGGCCTTTCTGCTGGCCGCATCGGGGCTGCATTCGCTGCTCCTGCCCTTGAGAGGGCAGGCGGAAGGGTTTTCGACCACGTCGCTCGGCCTGCTCGGCACCGCCTGGGCGGGAGGATTCGTGCTTGGATGCTTCTTCGCGCCGCGCGTGGTGCGGCGGGCGGGGCATGTGCGCGCTTTCGGCACTTTCGCTTCGATCGGCGCCATCATAGCGCTCATGACCGGCCTTATCATCGAGCCGAATGTCTGGATCGCGCTGCGCGCTGTCACCGGCTTCACAATGGCGGGCGCCTACATGGTCATCGAAAGCTGGCTCAACGAACGCGCCACCAACAAGAACCGCGGCACGATCTTCGGCCTTTATATGCTCGTCACCTATGGCGGCCTGATGGCCGGCCAGATGATCGTGGCGGCCGGCAATGTGCGGACGGCCTCTCTTTTCATGATGACGGGCATTCTTTACTGCCTGTCTCTCATTCCGACCGCCGTATCGACGGCGGCCAGCCCCGCCCCCATCAAGGAGGTTTCTCTCGACATCAAGGCGCTTTACGTCCATTCGCCGGTCGCGCTTATCGGATGCCTGCTGGTCGGCGTCGCCAATGGCGCATGGGGAACGCTCGGCGCCGTCTATGGCGCGCGCGTCGGCATATCCACGTTCGACATCGCGCTGATGATGAGCCTGACGGGCATAGCGGGCGCGCTGATGCAGATTCCCGTCGGCCGCGTGTCGGACAGGACCGACAGGCGGCTCGTCCTTGCCGCCGCCGCCTGTCTGGCGACTGTGTTCGGGGTGCTTGTTTTTCTCGTCGAACCGCGCAGCGGCCTTTCCGTCGTCATCATGACGGCCTGCTATGGCGCCTTTGCCTACACACTCTATGCGCTTGCGGTCGCGCATGCGAACGACCACGCCGACCCCGACGAATTCGTCAAGGTTTCCGGCGGTTTGCTTCTGATGTACGGCTTCGGCACGATGGTCGGTCCGCTGATCGGCAGCGCGCTGATGAGCCGGATGCGACCCGAAAGCCTGTTCCTCGCCACCGCCTTTGCCCACGCTTTGCTCGCGGCTTACGCCATGCTGCGCATCAGGGCGCGTGCGCCCGTGCCGATCGGGGAACGCGAGGCCTTCCAGACGGTCCCGGCGGAGCGCGCGATGACGCCGCAATCCATGCAGCTCGACCCTCGCACCAGCGATAATGAGGATGAGGCTCAACGCGAGGAAGCAGCCTGATCAGGAGGTCTTTAACCGCGCAAGGCCGATATTTTAAAACCTTGACGGCTGGACGGAAATGTTTTTGCGCTGATCGCCGCGCCATCGAAGCGTAGAAAGTTTCAGAAAGAATCATCTCCGGCGATATCTCTGGGTTTGCTGTCGATGCCGAGATGACGTTTCCCTGATCAATTCTGATTTCGCGGAAGAATATGCACTCCAGTGCATTCTCATTTGCCGGCTATAATTGCCGAGAACCTTTTTCCACGCGATACGAAACTGTCATCCAACTGTTACATACCGTCTTTAAGGGGCTCTCCGGGCGCAGAAGCGCCAGGACCGAATTCCGAACAGGAGCAGCCCTCATGATGAATTTCATTCGCTCGACGATCGTTGCGGCTACAGCCATCGTCGCCTCGACAGCGATGATGATGCCGGCGGCCTCCGCCACCGACATTTCCGGCGCGGGTTCCACCTTCATCTATCCCGTTTTCGCCAAATGGGCGGCCACCTACAAGACCAGCACGGGCATCGGCCTCAACTATCAGTCGATCGGCTCAGGCGGCGGCATCAAGCAGGTCGAGGCCAAGACCGTGACCTTCGGCGCGACCGACAAGCCGCTTTCGGATGCCGAACTCAGCAAGAACGGCCTCGTCCAGTTTCCGATGATCATGGGCGGCATCGTTCCGATCTACAATATCGAGGGCGTCAAGCCGGGCGAACTGGTGCTCGACGGCAAGACGCTTGCCGAAATCTACATGGGCAAGATCACCAAATGGAACGATCCGGCCATCGCGAAGCTCAATCCCGACCTCAAGCTCCCGTCGGCGGCGATCGTCGTCGTCCACCGTTCCGATGGTTCGGGCACGACCTTCAATTTCACCGATTATCTCAGCAAGGAATCGGCCGAGTGGAAGGACCAGATCGGTTCGGATACGGCGGTCGAATGGCCGGTCGGCATCGGCTCCAAGGGAAGCGAAGGGGTCGCCAATACGGTGAAGCAGACGGCGGGCGGTATCGGCTATGACGAATATGCCTATGCCGAGCAGAACCATCTTTCCTATGCAAGAATGGTGAACGCCGCCGGAAAGATCGTGGCGCCCTCTCTCGACACGTTTGCTTCCGCCGCTTCCAACGCGGACTGGGCCGGCGCCAAGAATTTCCATGTCATTATCACCAACCAGCCCGGCGACAAGAGCTGGCCGATCGCCGCTTCGACCTGGGTGCTGATCCACAAGCAGCCGGACGACGCCCAGGCGGCCGCGACGGCGCTGAAGTTCTTCTCCTGGGCTTACAAGAACGGCGGGGATGCAGCCAAGGCGCTCGATTATGTCGCCATTCCGGACAATGTGGTGAAGCTGATCGAAAAGAGCTGGTCCAACGTCACCGCCAGCGGCAAGCCGGTCTACGCGGCCGAATAACCGGCAACGGAACCAGGAGGAGCGCAAGCACAGGCTTCCGCTCCTTAGCCCGACCAGAGGAACCGCGATGGCCGTTACGCTCGACATGTCCGCTCCCGCCGGCCTTGTGTCCGAGAAGCAGGCGCGCCGTTCCATCCGCGCCGACAGGGCCTTTTTCCTCCTGACGCTCGGTTCGGCGACGCTGGTGGTCGTGATGCTTCTGGGCGTCATGGTCTCGCTTGTCATCGGCGCATGGCCGGCGCTGGCGAAGTTCGGCTTTTCCTTCATCTGGACCGAACGCTGGAGTCCGGTGAAGGAAATCTTCGGCGCGCTGGCGCCGATCTATGGAACGCTCGTGACCTCGGCGATCGCCATGGCGATCGGCATTCCCATCAGCTTCGGCATCGCCATCTTCCTGACCGAGATCTGCCCGCAAGGGCTGCGCCGGCCGATCGGGATCGCCATCGAACTCCTGGCCGGCATTCCTTCCATCATTTACGGCCTCTGGGGCTTCTTCATTCTCGCGCCCTTCCTGCAGACGAGTGTTCAGCCTTTCCTGATCAACACATTGGGCAACGTCCCGGTTATCGGCGTTCTTTTCGGCGGGGCGCCCTATGGCATCGGCCTCCTGACGGCCGGCATCGTTCTCGCGATCATGGTGCTGCCCTTCATCACCTCCATCACCCGCGACGTGTTCCTGACCGTTCCGGTGCTTCTGAGGGAAAGCGCGTACGGAATGGGCATGACCACCTGGGAGGTGGTCCGCAACATCGTCATTCCCTATTCGCGCGTCGGTCTGGTTGGCGGCATCATGCTCGGGCTCGGGCGAGCGCTCGGCGAGACCATGGCCGTCACATTCGTCATCGGCAACTCGCACAGAATTTCCGCCTCGCTGCTATCGCCCTCGACGACGATCTCCGCCGCGATCGCCAATGAATTCACCGAGGCGACGGGGCAGCTCTACACGTCGAGCCTCGTCGCTCTCGGCCTGATCCTCTTCGTCATTACTTTCGCGGTGCTGGCGGCGGCCAAATGGCTGCTCATCCGAACGGAACTCAAATAGGAGCGGACCGATGGCTTCCTATTCCCGCCGCCGCGCCACCAACATCGTCGCGCTTAGCCTCGCCGGCTTCGCGACTTTCATCGGACTCTTCTTCCTCGCGGCGATCCTGGTGACGCTGATCGTCTATGGCGCGCCGGCGATTACGCCAAAAATTTTTCTACAGAACACACCGCCGCCCGGCTCCGACGGCGGGCTCGCCAACGCCATCTTCGGTTCGGTCGCCATGACCGTCATCGCAATCATCGTGGCGACGCCGATCGGCATCCTCGCCGGCACCTACCTCGCCGAATATTCGCGCGGCAGCAAGCTTGGAGAGGCGGCGAAATTCATCAACGACATCCTGCTTTCGGCGCCGTCGATCATCATCGGCTTGTTCATATACACCGTCATGGTCGTTCCTTTCGGGCATTTCTCCGCCTGGGCGGGCGCGGCCTCGCGCGGCCTCATCGCGCTTCCGGTTATCAACCGCACGACACAGGACATGCTCGGCCTCGTCCCGAACGCCTTGCGCGAAGCGGCGGCCGCGCTCGGCGCGCCGCGCTGGAAGACGATGACCCATGTCATCTATCGGGCCGCCGGCAGCGGTATTCTCACGGGCGTGCTCCTCGCCGTCGCCCGCGTTACCGGCGAAACCGCGCCGCTCCTTTTCACCGCGCTCAACAACCAGTTCTGGAGCACGGATCTGTCGCGGCCGATCGCCAATTTGCCGGTCGTGATCTTCCAATTCGCCATGAGCCCCTACAACGATTGGCAGCGCTTGGCCTGGGGCGGCGCATTGATCATCACCGCCGCCATCCTCGTTCTCAATGTTACAGCCCGCCTTCTCTCCAACATCGGAGCGTCGAAATGAACGATCTTGCCCATTCCCGTCTTTTGGAAGGTCGCGTGACCATGACCGGCATTGAGCCTGCCGCTAAAATGGAAATCAGGAATCTCAGGTTCTATTATGCCGAGACGCTGGCGCTGAAGGGGATCACGCTGGCGCTCGGCGAGCGCAAGGTCACGGCCTTCATTGGTCCTTCCGGTTGTGGGAAATCGACGCTGCTTCGCGTTTTCAACCGCATTTACGACCTTTATCCGAACCAGCGCGCAGAGGGCGAGGTGCTGCTCGATGGCAAGGACATTCTCGACCGTTCACAGGACGTCAATCTCCTGAGGGCGCGCGTCGGCATGGTGTTCCAGAAGCCGACGCCCTTTCCAATGTCGATATACGAAAACATCGCTTTCGGCATCAGGCTCCACAAACGCCTCGCGAAGGCCGAGATGGACGGTCGCGTCGAAGAGGCGCTCAGGCGCGCGGCGCTGTGGAGCGAGGTGAAAGACAAGCTCCATGCGAGCGGCCTTAGCCTGTCCGGTGGTCAGCAGCAGCGGCTCTGCATCGCGCGCACGGTCGCGGTGAAGCCGGAAGTGATCCTGCTCGATGAGCCGGCCTCCGCGCTCGATCCGATCTCGACCTCTAAGATCGAGGAACTGATCGACGAGCTGAAGGCCGAATACACGATCGTCATCGTGACGCACAACATGCAGCAGGCGGCGCGGGTCTCCGACCAGACCGCCTTCATGTATCTCGGTGAACTGATCGAATTCGGCGACACGGAGCAGATTTTCACCGCGCCACGCGACAAGCGGACCCAGGATTACATCACCGGCCGTTTCGGCTGATCTATTTTCAGGGGACATGACATGCCCGAACATATCGTCACGTCATTCGACGACGAGCTCAACGAGGTCGATGGATTGATCCGCTCCATGGGCGATACGGCTTCCGCCATGGTCGGGCAGGCGACGCGGGCGCTGATCGAATCGGACGATATCCTGTCGCGGCATGTGATCAGCGAGGACCTGGTCATGGATGCGCGCCAGCGCGAACTTGACGACAAGGCGATCACGTTGATCGCCAGACGGCAGCCGATGGCCGCCGATCTGCGCGCCGTCGTCGGCGCGATCCGCATGGCCGCCGACCTCGAACGTATCGGCGATCTGGCGAAGAATATCGCTAAGCGCGTCGGCGCCGTCGGAGAAACCGTGGCGCCGCGCCACTATTCGCATAGCATCGAGACCATGGCGGAGATGGTGCTGGAGCAGGTGGCCGGCGTGATCGAGCGCTACCAGGACAGGGCTCCTGAGGCGTTGCGTGAAATGCGGGCCGACGATGAGAAGATCGATATCCAGTATACAGCGATCTTCCGCGAACTTCTGACTTACATGATGGAGGACCCGCGCAACATCACCGCCTGCACGCACCTCTTGTTCTGCGCCAAAAATCTGGAGCGCATCGGCGACCACGTGACCAACATCGCCGAAAACGCCTATTATGTGATCACGGGATCGCAGCTGCCGCCTTATCGCCCGAAGCAGGACGAGACCATGTCCGTCTTGGCGGAATAAAGGGAACCGGAATGATCGCGCCGAAGATCATGGTGGTCGAGGACGAGGAGTCGCTCTGCGTGCTCCTGCAATACAATCTCGAGGCCGAGGGCTATCAGGTCGAGATCATCAACAGAGGCGACGAGGCCGAAATGCGGCTTCGGGAGAACATCCCCGATCTTCTGGTGCTCGACTGGATGGTGCCGGCGGTGTCGGGGATCGAGCTTTGCCGGCGGTTGCGGCAGCGGCCGGAAACCGAGCGGCTGCCCGTCATCATGCTAACGGCGCGCGGCGAGGAAAGCGATCGCGTCCGGGGCCTCTCGACGGGGGCGGACGATTATCTGGTGAAGCCTTTCTCAATGCCGGAATTCATGGCGCGCGTGAAAGCGCTGTTGCGCCGCGCCAAGCCCGAAGTCCTGTCGAGCGTGCTCAAGGTCGGCGATGTCGTCCTCGACCGCGAATCGCACCGCGTCTATCGCAAGAAGGCGGAGATAAAGCTCGGCCCGACGGAGTTCCGCCTTCTCGAATTCATGATGCGGCATCCCGGCCGCGTCTTTTCCCGTGGCCAACTGCTCGACAACGTCTGGGGCGAGACCATCTACATCGACGAACGGACAGTCGACGTCCATGTGGGGCGGCTCAGAAAAGCGGTGAACAACGGTCGCATGCCCGATGTCATCCGCACTATCCGTGGCGCGGGCTACGCCATCCAGGAAGAATAAGTCAATCGCGTCCGCCTCAGGCGGCTTTCGTCTGCTCCATCGGCAGCGGGCCGTTCGAGAAGATTTCATGATCGACGAAGGTC
>JBQCEL010000224.1:0-6962 GCA_051960255.1 Rhizobiaceae bacterium | reverse complement strand
GTGACCCGCTGGCGGAACTCAACCTGGTCGAGGATGATTTCGATTGGGCGACGGCCACGCTTATGGAACAGGCGTCTCGATCGGCGGCCAACCGCCTTGTCAGCCTGCTCGAAGGCGGTTACGACCTCGAAGGCTTGGCCTTGTCCGCCGCCGCCCATGTCAAACGCCTGATGGAAGGATGATCGATGCCGGAAACCGACAATGAAGCCGGTAATGACGATATCAAGGCGATGAGCTTCGAGCAGGCGCTGGAAGCACTAGAGCGGATCGTCGACGATCTGGAAAAGGGCGACGTGCCGCTCGACCAGTCGATCCGCATCTATGAGCGCGGCGAGGCGCTGAAGAAGCACTGCGACGCCTTGTTGAAGGCGGCCGAAGACAAGGTTGAAAAGATTCGCCTTTCCCGCGATGGAACGCCTGCCGGAACGGAGCCTCTCGACGGGGAATAATTGCAATGCGCCTCGAAAATCGTTATGTACATGTCCTGCACATATAGAGGTGAAAGGCGATGGAGGCGATTCGCGAAGCGGTTACGGAGCGCGTCATTACGTTGATGACGCCCTCGGAAAAGGCCAAGCTCGAAAGCAAGGCGCGGCAGGCGAAAATTTCCGTGGGCGAGTTCGTACGTCGTTCCGTCGATGCCTATGATCCTGATGAAATCCAGGAACTGGAACAATTGGCCGATCTGGCCCGCGCTTTTCGTGAAAGTGCCGAAAGGGCATCGGTGGCCGTGGACCGTGCCAGGAAGAATGTAGCCGAGACCTTGCGCCAGCTTAGACGGGAGCCTTCCGAATGAGCGCTCTTGGCGACATCCTGACCGGTTTGAGAACAGTCATGGGTCTGACGGAAAAGGTCGAAGGCCTGACGAAGGACGTTGATGCCATTGGCGCCGAGTTGCGGAGTGTCGACCGCAGGGTGGTCAGGCTCGAAACGATCATAGAACTGACGAGGAACGACGGGGCGGTGCTTCGCATCGCCAAGCCGGGATCGGAAGATCCCGCCGGCGATTAATCCCCGATCGCGGTTGAATGGCATTGCGCTGAACGCGGTCTAACCGCGAGGAATAGCTGGCGCGGATCATTCCCTGCCAGCCGTCCGCCAGCAGCGCTTACAACTCCATGAATGGGACGAAGCCGCCGAAGATCATGCGCTTTCCATCGAAGGGCGCATCCTTCATGCTGTCCTTGAGCCGTGGATCGGCCATGACTTTCCCCATCACCTCGTCGCGTTTCGCGCGGGACGGATAGACGATCCAGGAGAAGATGACGACCTCGTCCTCCTTCGCTTGCACGGCGCGTGGAAATGACGTGAGTTCCCCATAGGGCACATCGTCGCCGATCGCCTCGACATAGGCGGTGGCTCCATGCTCCATCCAGACCTCGCCCGCTTTGCGGGCCAGATCTTTGTAGGCGTCGATATTTGCCTTTGGCACTGCGAGAACGAAGCCGTCGACATAGCTCATGGCACTCTCCTTTCACCGTTCAGGTCCAAAGGACGGCCGACAATATTTCATTCCTACACGGACCCGGGGAAAATTTTCAGCGCCCCGTGGCGGGGTCATTAGGCGCTGCCGGGGGAACCTGTTATCGTTGCCGGAATGCAGCTTCGAACGAAACATGCTCCAATGGCTCATAGGGTAGGTCATGTCTTTCTTCCCCGGTCCCGATCCCATTCCTGGCGACAAATTCTCATGTGACGCGATTGAAACGCTGATCATACCGCGCGCCCGCGACATTGGCGGCTTCGCGGTGCGCCGCGCGCTGCCTTCGGCGAAGCGCCGCCTCGTTGGCCCCTTCATCTTCTTCGACCGCATGGGGCCGGCAATCCTGCGGGGCGGGCAGGCGCTCGACGTGCGCCCGCATCCGCATATCGGCCTGGCGACCGTGACCTATCTCTTCGACGGCAATATCCGCCACCGCGATTCGCTGGCCACCGAAATGGTGATCCGGCCGGGCGATGTGAACTTGATGACCGCCGGTCGCGGCATCGTTCATTCCGAGCGTTCGCCCGAGGAGCAGCGCGGCGGCCCATTGGCGCTTTCCGGCCTCCAGACCTGGCTCGCTCTTCCCGACATGCGGGAGGAGATGGAGCCGCTCTTCGAACATACGGAGCGCAAGGATTTGCCCGAAGGCGAGGGTGAGGGGGCTGCCTTCCGTGTCATCATCGGTTCCTTCCACGGCCTGACATCGCCGGTCAGGACACAGTCGGACACGCTCTATGCCGATATCAGGCTGCAACAGGGCTCCCACATACGCATTCCGGCCGACACGGAAGAACGCGCGATCTATGTGCTGGATGGCGTGGTCGATATCGCGGGCGATCGTTTCCCGGCGGATCGCCTTCTGGCCTTCCGTGAAGGCGATGAGATCGTCGTCAAGGCCGAAGAGGCGGCTCATTTCATGTTGTTCGGCGGCGCGGCGCTGGGCTCGAAACGTTATATCTGGTGGAATTTCGTCTCTTCCTCGCAGGAACGGATCGAGCAGGCGAAGGAGGAATGGCGCAGCGGCCGTTTCGACATCGTCCCGGGAGATGCCGAGGAGTTCATTCCGCTGCCCGAGGGCTGACCCGCCATCTATAATGCTTTCAAATGTTTCCGCGCATTTACATTCAGCCCATGCCGTCCTATCTCCAACGGATCAAACGAAGAATACCGGCCTCCCCGAATCGTGAAATCACGTCCAGAAACCCCCTTGCTCGACACGGTCAGATTTCCGGCCGACCTCCGCAAGCTTCCCGAAAACCGGCTGCCGCAGCTGGCTTCTGAACTGCGAACGGAGCTGGTCGACGCGGTATCGCAAACGGGCGGCCATCTGGGCGCGGGCCTGGGTGTCGTCGAACTGACGGTCGCGCTCCATTACGTCTTCGATACGCCGACGGACCGGCTGATCTGGGATGTCGGTCACCAGGCCTATCCGCACAAAATCCTGACCGGCCGCCGCGACCAGATCCGCACCTTGCGACAGGAGGGCGGGCTTTCAGGCTTCACCAAGCGGGCCGAGAGCGAATACGACCCGTTCGGTGCGGCGCATTCCTCGACATCGATTTCGGCCGGTCTCGGCATGGCCGTCGGCCGCGATCTCAACAAGCGCCGCAACAATGTCATCGCCGTCATCGGCGATGGCGCCCTGTCGGCCGGCATGGCCTTCGAGGCGATGAACAATGCCGGCGCGCTCGACGCCCGGCTGATCGTCATCCTCAACGATAACGACATGTCGATCGCGCCGCCGACCGGCGCGATGAGCGCCTATCTGGCAAGGCTTGCCTCCGGCAGGACCTATCTCGGCCTGCGCGACTTCGGCAAGAAGGTGACGTCCTATCTCGGCAAGCGCGCCGAAAGCGCGGTGGCGCGCGCCGTGGAGCATGCGCGGGGCTATGTCACCGGCGGCACGCTTTTCGAGGAATTGGGCTTCTTCCATATCGGGCCGATCGACGGCCACAATCTCGAGCATTTGGTCCCGGTGCTGAAGAACGTTCGCGACCATGGCGACGGCCCGGTGCTGATCCATGTCGTGACCCAGAAGGGCAAGGGCTACGCCCCCGCCGAGGCCGCGGCCGATAAATTCCATGGCGTTGGCAAGTTCGACGTTATCACCGGCGCGCAGGCGAAAGCGCCGGCGAATGCACCGAGTTATACGAAGGTCTTCGCCGAAAGCCTGGTCCGGGAGGCACGGGAAGACGAGAAAATCGTCGCCGTCACAGCCGCCATGCCGTCCGGCACCGGACTTGACCTGTTCGCCAGGGAATTCCCTTCCCGCACTTTCGATGTGGGCATTGCCGAGCAGCACGCCGTCACCTTCGCCGCCGGGCTTGCCACGGAGGGGTTCAAACCCTTCGCGGCGATCTATTCGACCTTCCTGCAGCGCGCCTATGATCAGGTCGTGCATGACGTCGCGATCCAGAAGTTGCCGGTGCGCTTTCCCATCGACCGCGCCGGCTTCGTCGGCGCCGACGGGCCGACCCATTGCGGCGCCTTCGATACGACATTCCTTTCGACCTTGCCGGGCTTCGTCGTCATGGCGGCGGCTGACGAGGCGGAACTTCGCCACATGGTGCGTACCGCGGCCGCCTATGACGAGGGACCGATTTCCTTCCGTTATCCACGCGGCGATGGCGTCGGCGTGGACATGCCGGAACGAGGCTCGGTGCTGGAGATCGGCAAGGGCCGCATCCTGCGCGAGGGAACGAAGGTGGCGCTTCTCTCCTTCGGCACGCGTCTGCAAGACTGCCTGCTAGCGGCGGAGGAACTGGACGCAGCAGGGCTCTCTACAACGGTGGCGGATGCGCGCTTCGCCAAGCCTCTCGACGAGGACCTGGTCCGCAGGCTTGCCCACGAGCATCAGGTTCTGGTCACTGTCGAGGAAGGCGCTGTCGGCGGCTTCGGCAGCCACGTATTGCAGTTCCTGGCGCATGAAGGCGCGCTGGAAACAGGTCTTAAGGTGCGCCCCCTCGTGCTCCCCGATGTCTTTGTCGACCAGGCGAAACCGGAAAAGATGTACGCCGATGCGGGACTTGACAGCGCCGGCATCGTCCGCACCGTCTTCGCGGCGCTCGGGCAGGGGAGCCAGGCGGCGCGCGCCTAGTGCTCGCGAGATATCGTGTGTTTCAAAGCTGCCGCTATGGCGCAAATGCGTAGAACCTCCAATCTTGTCAGGCTCGACGAACTTCTCGTCGGGCGTTCCCTCTTCCCAACGCGTGCGCGGGCGCGGGACGCCATCTTGCGTGGCACGGTGACAGTGGACGGCGAGACGGCGACAAAAGCGGGCGAGGCTGTCCGGCCCAATGCCGACCTTGCGGTGGCCGATCCGGCACAGAGATATGTGTCGCGCGCCGCATTGAAACTGATCGCCGCACTTGATCATTTCGCTCTCGATCCGGCCGGCGCGGAGGCGTTGGATATCGGCGCTTCGACGGGCGGGTTCACCGAAATATTGCTGGAGCGCGGCGCCCGCCACGTCATTGCGATCGATGTCGGCCATGGACAACTCGCACCGCGACTGGTCCTCGATCCGCGCGTCACCAGCCTGGAAGGGTTGAACGCGCGTTATCTGACAGCGGCGGATCTTGCCGGCCGCGTCCCGGATTTCCTCGTATCCGACGTAAGTTTCATTTCGCTGAAGCTTGTCCTCCCTCCTGCTTTGGGGCTTGCGGCCGATGGCGCGCATGGCGTCTTCCTCGTCAAGCCGCAATTCGAGGCGGGCCGTGAAGCGATCGGGAAGGGCGGGCTGCTGCGCGATCCGGCGGAAGTGGAACGCATAGCAGAGGAACTGAGTGCCTGGCTCGACCGCCAGCCCGGATGGCGCGCCATTGGACTCCACCCTTCTCCGATCGAGGGCGGTGACGGCAACCGCGAATATCTGCTCGCGGGAGCGAAAGACCGGTGAGCGAACACTTCCGCATCGCGCGTCTCGGCGCACAGGGCGACGGTATCGCGGAGACCGAAAAAGGGCCGCTCTATATTCCCTTCACCCTACCCGAGGAGCGCGTTCTTGCCGATCCGAACGGCAGCCGCGCGGAGTTGCTGGAGATAGAAGAGCCGTCGGTCTTGCGGGTCCCTCCGCCCTGCCGGCATTTCGGCGAATGCGGCGGCTGCGCCATCCAACATATGGAAGGGAACGCCTACCGCGAATGGAAACGAAATATCGTCGCAGAGGCGTTGAAGAGCCGCGGTATTGCGGCGTCGGTCGGCGAACTCGTCTCCTGCGCCCCGAGCAGCCGGCGTCGTGTCGTCCTCTCCGCGCGACGCGTCGAAGGCGGTATCGTTCTGGGCTTTGTCCGCGCGCTGTCGCATACCATCATCAGCATAGAGGAATGCTGGATCGCGCGGCCGGAGATCGTCGCGGCTTTGCCGGCGCTGCGCTCCCTGGCGCGGATGGTCGCCAATACCGACCGCACCTTCCGGATGATTGTCACTTCAACCGGACCGGGTCTCGACATCGCCCTTGAGGGTAGCGGCCGCCTCACCGAACAGATGCGTAAGAACGCGTCGGATTTCGTGCTGCGCGCCGGCTTTGCGCGGCTGTCGGTGGATGGCGAGATCATTATCGAACCAAAGAAACCGGTCGCCGTTTTCGGCGGCGTTGCCGTTTCGCCGCCGCCCGGCGGCTTCCTGCAGGCCGTCTCCGAGGCGGAAGAAGCGATGGCCTCTCTCGTCACTGCTCATCTCGCCAAGGCAAAGCGCATCGCCGATCTTTTCGCCGGCTCCGGCGCCTTTGCCTTGCGGCTCGCAGGGAATTCGGAAGTCCATGCCGTCGAGGGCGATGCCGCTTCGCTCGCTACACTCGACCGGGGCTTTCGCTTCGCATCCGGCCTAAAGAGGGTGACGACGGAACGGCGCGATCTTTTTGTCCGGCCCATACTGGCGAAAGATCTCAGTGCCTATGGCGGCATCGTCTTTGACCCGCCGCGCGCCGGCGCCGAGGCTCAATCGCGCGAGATCGCCAGATCCGACGTGCCGCTGGTCGCAGCCGTCTCGTGCAACCCGGGCACGCTCGCGCGCGACCTCGCCATCCTGATCGGCGGCGGTTATGCGATCCGGAGCGTCGTTCCCATCGACCAGTTTCTCTGGTCTGCGCATGTCGAGGCGGTGGCGCTGCTGGAGAAGCCGCGCCGGAGGCGATGAGGAAGAGCCCAAAAATCCTTGTCTTGGGCGCGAACGATGCCTATTTTGACAACGTTCACGTCAAATCGTGATAGGACTTTGCCATGAGCAGCGTCGCTTTCGATATATCCGCTTCAAGCTTCGGCGAAAAGCAATCGCCGTTCCTATCCGCCCGGCGCGTGGCGGAGAACCTTGGCGTGACCTTGAGCGAACTTGCCGCGCTTACCGGCGTTGCGCGCAACACGCGGACCGCAAGGACTGGAGCGCGCAGGGTGGACGCCGCCCTGAGCCCACTTGTCCGCATTCTCGCGATGGCCGGCGAAATGGCGGGCGGCGAGGACCGCGCCGCGATCTGGTTCAAGCA
>JBQCEL010000223.1:0-22478 GCA_051960255.1 Rhizobiaceae bacterium | reverse complement strand
CCGAAAAGGGCGACGTCTGGTCAGCGGGACGACTTGGCGCGCTGTGGCAGGAGTTGCGGCGACAGATCGTCGAGACCGAGGCCTTCAATCTGGATCGCCGCCAGCATGTCGTCAGCGTGGTCGGGCGCATCCGGGAAATCGCCCTGCGTCAAGGTCCTTAGTCTTGGTGCGGGATAGCGTTGCGGGCGGCGATGCGCTATCTGACCATCCATTCTTCCCAGCAACCGGATTTCCGTTTGATGCCCGCAGAAAAGTTTTACATCACGACGGCCATTTCATACCCGAACGGCAAACCGCATATCGGCCATGCCTATGAACTGATCGCCACGGACGCGCTGGCCCGTTTCCAGCGGCTCGACGGCAAGGACGTGTTCTTCCTGACCGGCACGGACGAACATGGCATCAAGATGCTCCAGACCGCCCGGAAAGAAGGTATTTCGCCGCGCGAACTGGCCGACCGCAACTCGGCCGAGTTCCGGCGCATGGCTGCTCTGGTCAACAGTTCCAACGACGATTTCATCCGCACCACCGAGCCGCGCCACTATGCCTCCTCGCAGGCGATCTGGAAGGCGATGGCTGCCAATGGCGACATTTACAAGGGCGGTTATGCCGGCTGGTATTCGGTGCGCGACGAGGCCTATTACGCCGAAAATGAGACAGAGGTCCGCGCCGATGACGTGCGTTACGGGCCGCAGGGAACGCCTGTCGAATGGGTTGAGGAGGAGAGCTATTTCTTCCGCCTCTCGGCCTATCAGGACCGCCTGCTTGAGTTCTACGAGGCGCATCCTGATTTCATTGGTCCGCCGGAACGGCGGAATGAGGTCGTCAGCTTCGTCAAATCGGGCCTGAACGATCTCTCGATTTCCAGGACGACTTTCGATTGGGGCGTGCCGGTTCCCGGCGACGACAAGCATGTGATGTATGTGTGGGTCGATGCGCTGACCAACTATATCACGGGCGTCGGCTATCCCGATCCGGAAGCCGAGAAATGGCGCTACTGGCCGTGTGACGTGCATGTCATCGGAAAGGACATTACGCGTTTCCATTCAGTCTATTGGCCGGCTTTTCTTATGTCGGCTGGCATCGAATTGCCGAAGCGTGTTTTCGGCCATGGCTTCGTCTTCAACCGTGGGGAGAAGATGTCCAAGTCGGTCGGTAACGTCATCGATCCTTTCGCGCTGGTGGAGCATTACGGTCTCGACCAGGTGCGCTATTTCCTGCTCAGGGAAGTGCCTTTCGGCCAGGACGGCAATTATAGCCATGAGGCGATCGTCAATCGCACCAATGCCGATCTCGCCAACGATCTCGGCAATCTGGCGCAGCGCTCGCTGTCGATGATTGCAAAGAATTTGGCCGGCAAGGTGCCCGAGCGCGGCGAATTGCAGGTCGTTGATCGCGCCTTGCTCACCCTGGCTGACGGGGCGCTTGCCACGGCGCGCGAGGCGATGGCCGGACAGGCGATCCATACCGCGCTCGCGGCCGTCTTCTCGGTCGTGGCTGAGGCGAACCGCTATTTCGCCGGGCAGGAACCGTGGGCGCTGCGCAAGACCGATCCGAAGCGGATGGAAACCGTTCTCTATACGACCGCCGAGGCCGTCCGGCGCATAGCCATTCTCTGCCAGCCTTACATTCCAGGCTCGGCGGCGAAGCTTCTCGACCTGCTCGCCGTCGGACCTGATGCCCGGCAATTCGAGTATGTCAGCGACCACCACGCCTTGGTCAGCGGGACGGCTTTGCCTGCCCCGCAACCTGTCTTTCCCCGCTATGTCGAAGAGGAGAAGGCGGGAGAACAAGCCTCGTGATGCTCGTCGACAGCCATTGCCATCTCGATTTTCCCGATTTCGCGGAAGAGCGGGATGCGATCGTCCGGCGCGCCCTCGATGCGGGCGTCAGGCGGATGGTGACAATTTCGACGCGGGTCCGCCGGTTCGATGCGGTCCGAGCGGTCGCCGAAGCGTACCCGCAAGTCTACTGCTCTGTCGGCACCCATCCTCATAGCGCAGCCGAGGAACCCGATGTCACGACGGCGGAGATCATGGCGCTCGCCGAACATCCGAAAGTGGTCGCCATCGGCGAAGCCGGGCTCGACTATTTCTACGACAAGGCGCCGCGCGATTTGCAGGCCGAAAGTTTCCGGAGACAGGTCGCGGCCGCGAGGGAAACCGGACTGCCGCTTGTCATCCACGCGCGCGACGCCGATGCCGATATGGAAACGATTTTGCGCGACGAAACAGGGAAGGGAGCTTTCCCCTTCATTCTCCACTGTTTTTCCTCCGGCCGCGCGCTTGCGGAAGCCGGCATCGAGCTCGGTGGCTACATCTCTTTCTCCGGGATTTTGACCTTCAAGAAGTCGGATGGATTGCGCGCCATCGCGAAGGATTTACCGCCGGACCGCCTTCTCGTCGAGACTGACGCGCCCTACCTCGCCCCAATGCCTTATCGCGGAAAGCGCAACGAACCCGCTTATGTCGTCCACACGGCTTTCGTCCTGGCGCAGGCGCTGGGGAGGAGCATCGAGGAAACAGCCTCTTTGACGACAGACAATTTTTTCCGCCTTTTCAGGAAGGTTCCCCGTCCGGACGCCGTGAGCGCCTGAAGCATGGCGGATCGGCTGCGTCTCACCATCCTCGGCTGTGGCTCGTCGCCCGGAACGCCGCGCATTACCGGCGATTGGGGCGATTGCGATCCGGCGAACCCGAAGAACCGCCGCCGCCGCGCCGCGGCCATGGTGGAGCGGATCGGACCTAAAGGACGCACGACGGTCGTCATCGATACCGGCCCGGATTTCCGCGAACAGATGATCGCCGCGGAGGTGCAGCATGTCGACGCCGTGCTCTACACGCACCCGCATGCCGATCATATCCACGGCATCGACGATCTCCGGGGTTATGCGCTGGCGCAAGGCGGCCTTGTCGATATCCATGCCGACCTCCCGACGCTCGAACGGCTGAAGGAAGCGTTCGGCTATTGCTTCGCAACGCCTCCCGGCAGTTCCTACCCGCCAATTCTGCGGGCGCACACCATCGCGCATGACATACCCGTGACCATAGAAGGAGAGGGGGGGCCCCTCACCTTCGAGCCCTTGCCGCAAATTCACGGCGACATCATCTCGCTCGGTTTCCGGATCGGACGAGTCGCTTATTGTCCCGACGTGAGCGAATTTCCGCCCGAAACCGCGGAAAGATTGCACCATCTCGATCTTCTGGTCATCGATGCGCTGCAATATAAGCGCCATCCGAGCCATTTTTCGCTCGAAGAAGCGCTTGAGTGGATCGCCAGATTGAAGCCCGCAAAAGCGGTCCTGACGCATATGCATATTCCGCTCGATTATGAGCGCGTGTTGCAGGACACGCCGGATCACGTCGAGCCTGCCTTCGATGGCATGATCTTGGAAGCGCATATATGATCAAATGCTTGATGAGCTGAGCTGAACGACGACTCGAGTATGGGCGGCGTTGCGCGACTGTCTCGTGGGAAGCTGTAGCGTAGATGACAAGCCGGATTATCACTCCAGATCAGTATCGCCGCATGCGGTGGAAGAATGGCGGCGGCGAAACGATCGAGATCGCCAAATATCCGCCGAATGCCGATCTGGATGCTTTTGGTTGGCGGATCAGCATGGCCACAGTCGGTTCAGATGGACCATTTTCCGCTTTCCCGGGTGTCGAGCGCACACTTTGCGTCCTGTCCGGAGCCGGCATTTCGCTGACCGTGGGCAACAGCGATCCGGTGAAACTGGAGTCGAAATCCGCGCCATTTTCCTTTCCGGCCGACGCTCCAGCCACGGCGCATCTGATCGATGGCCCGATTACCGATTTCAATGTCATGACGCGCCGAAGCGCCTGGCGCCACACGGCGCGGAAAGTTCAGACCGCCGCCGGCGCTGTTCTGACCATCGATAATTCGGCGGCGCACACGATCGTCTTCTGCCGCAGCGGCGCGTTCGAGACGGGCATTGGGATCGCCATTGCATCGCTCGCCGCAAATGCAACGTTATGGCTCGAGCGTGGCGGCGATCCGTGGACGCTGTGGTCGGTCGAATCCGGAGCATTGCTCATCGTCCAGATCGACGCCGCACAGCGTGAGCCGACAATATGCGTATAGCGCTCAGTTCCATAATCTATGTTATGCGACTTTTGTTACAGGATCGGAGTAAGCCGCCTGCTCCGGATGTCAGCATGGCGCTGCCACTTTGTTGCGGGAAACGAAAAGCAGAATAGCTTATCTTTGGTTTGCCTGACGATCTGTGGACAAGTCTCGTTGCTCCTGATCGTCGCATTTCGCGTCTCGCGACCTGCGCGTAGGCTCTTTCGATGAAGCCATCCAAGGACATTACTCGTCTTCTCGAAATCATGGCGGCGCTCAGGACGCCGGGCACCGGCTGCCCGTGGGATCTGGAGCAGGATTTTTCCACCATCGCGCCCTATACGCTTGAGGAAGCCTATGAGGTTGCCGACGCCATTGAGCGCCGCGACCTGGATGATCTCCGCGAGGAACTCGGCGATCTGCTGCTCCAGGTCGTGTTCCATTCGCGCATGGCGGAGGAACAAGGCGCTTTTGCCTTCGGCGACGTGGTCGAGGCCATCACGCGCAAGATGATCCGCCGGCATCCGCATGTCTTCGGCGACGACGGCGTGCGCGGCGCCAAGCTGGCCAAAGGCATGTGGGAAAAGATCAAGGCCGAGGAAAAAGCCGAGCTGCGCGCCGCGCGCCAGGCGCGCGGCCTCGATCCCGAGGATCACGGCAAGGGCTATCTCGACGGCATACCGCCTTCCTTCCCGGCGCTCGTGCGCGCCTTGAAACTACAGGAGAAAGCGGCGCGCGTCGGCTTCGACTGGCGCGAAGCGAAGCCCATTCTCGACAAAATAGAGGAAGAAATCGGCGAGCTTCGCGAGGCGATGGCCGACGACGATAAAGAGGCAATGACGGACGAGTTCGGCGACGTGCTTTTCGCGCTCGTCAATTTCGGCCGCCATCTCGGCATCGACGCGGAAACCGCCCTACGGCAAACGAACGAAAAGTTCCGCAGGCGTTTTCACCATATCGAGCACGAATTGAACAAGGCCGGAAGCAGCCTTGAGGAAGCCGACCTCGATCGCATGGAAGAACTCTGGCAGGCGGCGAAGCAATCTGATTGAGCTATTGCTGGAAAGGAGGGTAGGCGGGAATACCCGCCCTACCCTTTGTTTTCGCGCGATAACCGCCCTTCGATTTCACTGCGCGCCGCTGCGGTGGCGAGAAGCGAAACCGAGACGCTCCCGTCCTCATTGTCGGTTCGGCCCGTCACCGTTCCATTGCGGTAGAGGAAGTCCGTCAGGCCGAGCTGATCGGGCTCCAGCCTTACGGTGAGCCGTTGCAACTCCCCCGCGATGTGCGTCTCGATCGCCTCCAGAAGCCTGTCCAGTCCTTCGCCGGTGATCGCCGAGATCGCGATAGGCGGAACTCTATTCGCGCCTTCATTGCTGCTCCCAATGTCCGGCCGGTCGCCATCCAGCCTGTCGATCTTGTTCCAGATTTCGAGAACGCGTGACGGGTCCGATGCGTCGACCCCGAGATCGGCCAGGATGCGCTCGACATCGGCGGACTGGGCGGCGGTGTCCGGATCGGAAATATCCCTGAGATGAAGCACGAGATCCGCTTCCGCTACTTCTTCCAGCGTGGCGCGAAAGGCCGCAATGAGATGGGTTGGCAGATCCGATATGAAACCCACCGTGTCGGACAGGATCACCAGCGTGCCATGCGGCAGGCGCAATTGCCGCAAAGTGGGATCGAGCGTAGCAAAAAGCATGTCCTCGGCGAGCGTCCCTGCCCCCGTCAGCCGGTTGAAAAGCGTCGATTTCCCGGCATTCGTATAGCCGACGATAGCAACGATCGGATAAGGCACCTTGCGGCGTTTGGAGCGGTGGAGATCGCGCGTGCGGCGGACCGTCTCCAGTTCCTTCTTTAGCCGGTTGATCTTTTCCTGGAGCAACCGCCGGTCGGCTTCGATCTGGGTCTCGCCAGGGCCGCCGAGAAAACCGGCGCCGCCCCGCTGGCGCTCGAGATGAGTCCAACTGCGAACGAGCCGGCCCTTCTGGTAGTTCAGATGCGCAAGTTCGACCTGCAGCGCGCCCTCTTTCGTCCGCGCCCGGCGACCGAAAATCTCCAGGATAATGCCTGTCCGGTCGAGAACCTTTGCGTTGAGCGCCTTCTCGAGGTTGCGCTGCTGCACCGGCGAAAGCGGATGATCGAAGACGACGAGGTCGGCCGCCGTCTCCCGAACGATATCGGCGAGCGCCGCTATCTTGCCGGCGCCAATAAGCGTTGCGGGGCGCGCCTGCGCCACATTGACGATCTCGGAATGGACAACCGTCAGATCGATCGCGCCAACAAGACCAAGCGCTTCCTCGAGCCTTGCCTCCGCCGTCCGAGTCGGCGCGCGCTCGGCTTCCGTCTGAAGCTGTCTTTGGAGGACCGGCACGACAATGACGGCACGACCGGTCGTTTGTGCGCCGCCGCCATTTCCCGCATCGCCATGCGAATGCAGCCGCAGTTCCGTTCCTGCCTTACCGAGGTTCAATCAGCCTTCCCGGCCCGTTTCCTCCGGATCGAACATCTGGACCGGATGGCTGGGCATGATCGTGGAGATGGCATGCTTGTAGACGAGCTGCGAATGCCCGTCCCGGCGCAAAAGCACGCAAAAATTATCGAACGACGTAACGACACCTGTCAATTTCACGCCATTGATCAGGAAGATCGTCAGGGGATTCTTGCTCTTTCTTACCGAGTTAAGAAACAGGTCCTGTAAATTCTGCGTTCTTTCCGCCATTTTTTAACTTTCGAATGTCCCCGTTTTTCACATGCTAATAGCGCAAGGATAGTCATTCCTTGTCAAGCAGGCAAAATTTTTCGATGCAACATGAGGGGTAATGGTCTTCGGTGCCGCCTCTGTCCACCTAAACCATTATCAGGCCTTCGTTTTTTCCGCAACGTCGAAAAACGCCTCTCGAAGCGAGAGCGATGTCGAGCCGGGATGGCCGTTCGCCACCGGCTCTCCGTCGATCGCCACCACCGGCATGACGATCGTCGTGGCCGAAGTAATGAAGACTTCCCTCGCCCTTTTTGCCTCCTCGACCGAAAAGGGCCGTTCCTCGACGGTCAGGCCAAGCTTGGCGGCGACATCAAGGAGCGTGGTACGCGTTATGCCGCGCAGAATGCCGAAATCGGCGGGGCGGGTAACGAGCTTTCCCTCCTGATCCACGATCCACGCATTTGTCGACCCTCCCTCCTTGACCGTCCGGTCGGGATCGACGAACCAGGCTTCCTGCGCGCCGGCTTCCTTCGCCTGCTGCTTCGCAAGCACGTTCGCAAGCAGCCCGACGCTCTTGATGTCCACCCTTTCCCAGCGATTTTCCGGAACCGTGATGATCTTGATCCCGTCGGCGGCCCGTCTGGCGACCGTTTCCGGGTCGATCCGCTTGGCGGTGACGACCATGGCCGGTCTGGTGGCGCTCGCCGGAAAAACGTGGTCGCGGCGCGCCACGCCGCGCGTCACCTGCAGATAGACCAAACCGTTCCGCACGCCGTTGCGGCGCACCACTTCCCGCAGCACGACCTCCAGCGCTGAGCGGCGCATCGGCCATGCGATCTGCAATTCGCGGAGCGATCGGTCGAGACGGTTCAGATGCCGCGTCATGTCGATGAGATAACTTCTCGCGACCTCGCAGACTTCATAGACGCCGTCGGCGAATTGGTAGCCCCTGTCCTCGACATGGACCATGGCCTGGCCATGCGGCAGATAGCGGCCGTTCACATAAGCGATCTTGGGCATGCAGTCCCCTTCCCGGTCAGACGCCGAGCGATTTCAATTTCCTGTGCAGTGCGGAGCGTTCCATGCCGATGAATTCGGCCGTGCGCGAGATGTTTCCACCGAAACGGTTGATCTGGGCAATAAGATATTCCTTTTCGAATAGCTCTCGCGCCTCTCTCAGGGGAAGCGCCATGATATGCTGGTCCGACTGGTTGGGAGCGCGTGGCATGACGTCGCCGATTTCCGAGGGGAGGAGATCGGCCGTGATCGGCTGGTTGCTTTCCTCACCCCGCGCCAGGATCATCAGCCTTTCGATGTTGTTCCTGAGTTGCCTGATGTTCCCGGGCCAATTGTGCGCCTGCAGCACCGCGAGCGCGTCGTCACCGATTCTGCGCGGCTTGATCCCCGCCTGAGAGGCGATCTGGCGCATGAAATGGTCGACGAGGAAGGGAATGTCTTCCCGCCGCTCCGACAGCCCTGGCACGATGACGGGCACCACGGCAAGCCGATGATAGAGATCCTCGCGGAAACGGCCATCAGCGATCATGGCCTCGAGATTCTGCGCCGTCGAGGAAATGATCCGGACATCGACCTTGACCCGCTTCGTTCCGCCGACCCGCTCGAATTGCTGTTCGACGAGTACGCGCAGGATCTTGTTCTGCGTCTCGCGCGGCATATCGCCGACTTCGTCGAGATAGAGAATGCCGCGATGCGCCTCCTCGAGAGCGCCGACTTTGCGTTCGGAACCGTTCGATTCGGTCCCGAACAGCTCGATTTCCATGCGCTCCGGCGTGATGTTTGCCGCATTAACGGAGACGAAAGGACCGCCGCTTCGAGCGGATAGCGCATGGATGGCGCGCGCCACCACCTCTTTGCCGCAACCGGAGGGGCCGACGATCATGATGCGGCTGTTGGTCGGCGCGACACGTTCGATCGTCTGTCTAAGATGGCCGATTGCCGCCGACGTCCCCAGAAGTTCGACCGTCTCCCCGCTTCTTTTCCTGAGATCCGACACCTCACGCTTGAGCTTGGATGTCTCGAGCGCCCTTTCTGCGATCAGGACGAGCCGGTCCGCCTTGAACGGCTTCTCGATGAAATCATAGGCGCCGCGCCTTATCGCCGATACAGCGGTTTCGATCGTGCCATGGCCCGAAATCATGACAATGGGCAGGTCCGGATGGATCGTCTTAATCTGGTCAAGAAGCGCCAGACCGTCGAGCCTCGATCCCTGGAGCCATATGTCCAGGAACACCAGCCTCGGCACCCGATCGGCGATCGCCGCGAGAGCACTGTCGCTGTCGTGAGCGGTCCTCGTCTCATGGCCCTCGTCGCTCAGGATGCCCGCTACCAGTTCGCGGATGTCTTCTTCATCATCCACAATGAGAATGTCAGATGCCATTTTCGGTGGCCTTTTCCTGTTCGTTCTGGTCTGCCGCCCCGCCCTGCTTTTCGGGAGTCTTTTTCACCGCCGGCAGGATCATCCTGATCATCGCGCCGCGGCCTTGGTGGAAATCCTGGGGAGCGTCATGCAATTCCATACGCCCTCCATGGTCTTCTATGATCTTCCTGACGATGGCGAGGCCGAGACCGGTGCCTTTTTCGCGCGTCGTCATGTAAGGCTCCAGGAGACGTTGCCGGTTCTCCCTCGGAAGTCCTTTGCCGTTGTCCATGACATCGATTTCGATGAGGTCGCCCACTTGCCTCGCGACGATCCGAATGACGCCCTCTGTCTCTCCTTCCCGCTCGACGGCATCGATCGCCTCGGAAGCGTTCTTGATGACATTGCCGAAGGCCTGCGCCAGAAGCCGGCTGTCGAACGTGCCGTAAAGCGGCTGGTGTCCGAAATCCCTTTCGAACCGGATGCCCGGCCGGCTCACTTCCACAAGGAAGGATGCCTCGTGAAGCGGCTCACGCAAGTCGAGCGTCTTCATGTCCGGTTTCGGCATGCGGGCGAAAGCCGAGAACTCGTCGACCATCCGGCCAATATCGCCGACTTGCCGGATGATCGTGTCGGTGCACTGGTCGAAGATCGCCCGGTCTTCGGTGATCGTCTTGCCGAAGCGTCTGCGGATGCGCTCGGCGGAGAGTTGGATCGGCGTCAACGGGTTCTTGATTTCGTGCGCGATGCGCCTTGCCACATCCGCCCAGGCGGTCGAGCGCTGCGCCTGCACCAGATCGGTGATGTCGTCGATGGTGACGACATAGGATTTCTGTTCGCCGCCGCTTTCGCCACCCTCGCCCGTCACCTGCACGTTGAAAGTCCGTTCGGCCCCTTTGCGGTAGAACGTCACTTGCTCGTGGTGAACCGGGCGCGGCAGGCTTCTTGCTATCTCGAACACCCTCCCGACATGTGGCAGTAGACCCGAAAGCCTGACGCCGAGACTTTCCGCCGCGGATATGCCGAGCATGCTTTCCGCCGAACGGTTCACGATGGTGATGACGCCGTCGGCATCGACGCCGATGACGCCCGCCGTCACGCTGGCGAGCACGGCTTCCGAGAAGCGCCGTCGTTCATCGATCAAATCCTTCGCGTAGAGCAATTCGTTGCGCTGCGACTTCAGTTGCAGGAGCATCGTATTGAACGTCGCGCCGAGGCTGCCGACGTCGCCATCGGACGCGCGAACGGGCACGGAGACGTCCAGATTGCCGGTCGATACCTCGTCTGCCGCGCCGATTAATTGCCGGATCGGCCTGACCAGCCGGTCGGCCACGGCGATACCGGTCCAGATGGCCGCGAGCACCACGATCAGCGTCAGGCCGAGATAGAGGATGGCGAAGGCAATCTGGGTAACGCGGCGGTTATCGCCGAGCGCCCTGTAGTCGGAGACGTTCGCCTTGACGATCTGGCGCGCTCGGATGACCTGCGGATCGACGAGGCGGATCGTATAGAGATAGGCGTTCGGAATCTCGTGCAGTTTGACGATCGAGCCGACGATATTGCGGATGCGCGGTTCGATCAGGACTGGCTTGCCGTCGGCCGCCTGCTTTACCGCCTCGATGGGCGGTTCCGGCATCGGAAAATCCGACCTTGTATTGGCTTCCAGGATAAAGGAACCGTCGATCCTGATGAGAGCGGCGTCGGCGAGCGCACGGCCCGTCGCCTGCTGGCTCATCAGGTCACGGAAGCCGTTGCGATCAAGACTGTAGAGCTGGCGCGCCTGGTCGAGAACATAGGCCATGGAGAGCGCCGTGTTCTGCAAGTTCCGCGCATTTTCCCGCACATAGGCTTCGGCGATGGCCAGAGACGAATTGATGATCGTCTTGGTGCGGATCTCGAACCACCTGTCGAGCCCGATATTGAGCGTGATCGAAGCAACGATGGCCACCACGATCGCTGGAATGACCGCCACCACCGAGAAGAGCGTGACGATGCGCACATGTAGCCGCGAGGCGACCTTGGCGCGCTGCCTTGCAGTGAGGATCCGGCGAAGTTCGCGGCCGATAAGACCGGCCATCAGCAGAACGAAGGCCAGATTGATACAGATGAGCGTCAGCGTCGTCGGCTTGTCGGGAACAATCGGCGTCAGCCCCGTGAGGATGACGAATGATCCCGCCGCCGTCAGCAACGCCCCCAGAACGGCCAGAAGCCCGGGCAGCAGCAATACGCGGCGCCGTTCCGGACGCTGACGATTGGAAAGCAGGTTGCCGCTGTGCGAATTCGTCTCGACAGTCACAGTTCGCCCCGCTTTATGATACGAACGGGCTCGATCGCATCACGGTCGTATCCCCTTGATCAGCGTAAACCTTGAGAAAGCCGAACCCGCTTCCGGATACGCTCGCACGAAACATGCGTGGCAGCTATGCCACACAATGTGGCGAAAATGCAACAAAGAGGGTGGGAAGAGGCTGGTTTTCCCCTATTGCGACCGGGCGGCGCGATAGAAATTCACGCCCAGTTCGCGAATTTTCTTGCGCAGCGTGTTGCGGTTGAGACCAAGCAGTTCGGCCGCCTTGATCTGGTTGCCGCGCGTCGCCGTCATGGAGGCGAGCACCAGCGGATATTCCACCTCGGTCAATATGCGCTGGTAGAGACCGGGAGGCGGCAATTCCTTTCCGAACGAGGAGAAATAGCGCTGCAAATAGTGCTCGACCGCCTGGGAGACGGAGATGTCTTCCGTCAAAAGCCCAGAATTGGGAGCGCCCTGCTGGCCTTCGCCGACGCTCAATTCGCTCTCGATGATCTCGGCTGAAATCTCATCCTGCGGATAGAGCGCCGCCAGCCTGCGAACGAGGTTTTCCAATTCGCGCACATTGCCTGGCCAGGGATAGCGCTTCATCCGCTCCAGTCCCGCCGCCGAAATGCGCTTCGTCGGCAGGCCTTCGCTCTCCGCCTGACGGAAGAAATGTCGCACCAGATCGGGGACATCTTCGGCTCGCTCCCGCAAGGCCGGCAGCCTGAGCGGCACGACGTTGAGCCGATAAAAGAGATCTTCGCGGAAAAGGCCCTGATTGATGAGCGTGCGCAAATCCTTGTTGGTGGCGGCAACGATCCTGACATCGGTCTTGATCGGCGTGCGCCCTCCGACCGTCGTATATTCCCCTTGCTGCAGGACGCGCAGAAGGCGCGTTTGCGCCTCCATGGGCATGTCGCCGATCTCGTCCAGGAAAAGCGTGCCGCCCTCGGCCTGCTCGAAGCGGCCGGTCGAACGGTTTTGGGCGCCGGTAAAGGCTCCCTTCTCATGGCCGAACAGTTCCGATTCGATCAGGTCGCGGGGGATGGCGGCCATATTGATGGCGATGAAAGGCCCCTGCCTGCGGCGGCCGTAATCGTGAAGCGCTCGCGCGACGAGCTCTTTGCCGGTGCCGGATTCGCCGGAGATCATCACCGTCAGATCGGTCTGCATCATGCGCGCCAGCATGCGGTAGATATCCTGCATCGCCGCCGAGCGGCCGACGAGCGGCATCTGTTCCGGGTGCTCCTCGCCATGTCCAGACGATTCAGGGCGCTTCGGCTCCGAAAGCGCCCGGTTGACGATTGCAAGCAGCTCCGTCAGGTCGAACGGCTTCGGCAGGTATTCGTAGGCGCCACGCTCGGACGCGCGAATCGCCGTCATGAAGGTGTTCTGCGCGCTCATGACGATAACCGGGAGATCGGGCCGCGTCTTCTTGATACGGGGCAGCATGTCGAAGGCGTTTTCGTCCGGCATCACGACATCGCTGATGACGAGATCGCCCTCGCCCGCCGCGATCCAGCGCCAGAGCGTCGCCGCATTCGAGGTCACGCGCACTTCGTGCCCGACGCGGGAAAGCGCCTGGTTGAGCACCGTGCGTATAGCGGCATCGTCGTCCGCGACCAGGATATTGCCGTGAACGGTCATTCACGTTCTCCTTCAAAGCCATCAGCCCCGAGCGAGCCCGCTGCTCCTTTCCACGCCGGCAGCAGGACGCGAAAAGTGGTGCCGTGGGAGGAAGATTCGCATTCGATGACGCCGCCATGCTCACCAACGAGCTTCGAAACCAACGCCAATCCAAGACCTGAGCCGTTCTGCTTGGTGGTGATGAACGGATCGAACAGGATTGGAAGAATATCCGCGGGAACGCCTGGCCCCGTATCGCGCACGCAAAATTCGAGCGGCAGCGAGACGCGTTCCTGCGTACCGGGCACCGAAAGCCTCATTCCGGGACGAAAGGCGGTGGAAAGCGTGATTTCACCATTCCTTTCCGTCCCAATGGCTTCAGCGGCGTTCTTCACCAGATTGAGGAACACCTGCACCAGCTGATCCTTGTTACCGAAGACCGGCGGCAGCGAAGGATCGTAATCTTCCAGGAACCTGATATGGCCGGCAAATCCGTTTTTTGCGATCGCCTTCACCCGGTCGAGAACCACATGGATGTTGACGGGCGCTCGCTCGATCGGTCTCTCGTCTGAAAAGACTTCCATCCGGTCGACGAGGGAGACGATGCGGTCCGTCTCGTCGGTGATCAGCCGCGTCAGAGTGCGGTCTTCGTCCGAAACGACGCTTTCGAGCAGTTGCGCGGCGCCGCGGATGCCGGAAAGCGGGTTCTTGATCTCATGCGCCAGCATCGCCGCCAGACCCGTCACCGAGCGCGCCGCGCCTCGATGCGTCATCTGGCGGTCGATCTTGTCCGCCATCGACCGCTCCTGCAGCATGATGACGACCGAACCCGGCGCCTCGGAAACCGGAGCCGCATGGATGTCGACGAGCTTTTCCAGACCAAGCCGCGGCGAGGAGATATCGACCCGGTATTCGTTGACCGCTGCGCGGCGTTCGCGCACCTGTTCGACAAGCGTGAGAAGAGGGCTGCCGAACGGAACGAAAGCCGAGAGCTTATAGCGTGCGAGGATTGGCGCGCTCAGGCGAAAGAAATCCTCCGCATCGGCGTTGGCGTAGGCGATAACGTCGTCGTCTCCGACCAGGATGACCGGATGGCGTATCGTGTTGAGGACGATCCGCTCCGGATCGGAGAAAGCACCGGACCGGGCCGAAGCTTCGCTCATGCCGCCCGCCGCGAATCGGATGCTTCGGCTTCCTCCGAAAGCGCTGTCCGCAAAAGAGCGATCACCCTTTGAGGCTCGCCGGAACGCAGGGTTTCCCCGCGGAGAATGGCCGATCGTGCGCCGCCGTGGCGGTCAAGATACCAGCCGAGATGCTTGCGCGCCTGGCGCAATCCGCTCTCCCGGCCGTAGAAGGAGAGCATGTTCTCATAATGCGCGATCACGTAGTCGGCGCGTTCTTCCGCCGTACCGGGTTTTCCCGGCGCGCCTTGCCCGGCGGCTGCGGAGGCGATTTCACCGCTCGCCCATGGCGCGCCGCAATTCGCCCGGCCGACCATGATCGCGTCGGCGCCCGATGTTGCCAGAACGGTGCGCACGTCCTCTTCGCTGGAGATGTCGCCATTGGCGACGACCGGAATGGAGACCGCTTCTTTCACCCGCCGGATCGCGCGCCAGTCCGCCTTGCCGGAATAGAACTGGCAGCGCGTCCGACCGTGGATCGTGATCATCGCAACGCCGGCGTCTTCAGCACTCTTCGCCAGCACTGGAGCATTGAGTGCCGTCTCGTCCCATCCAAGCCTCGTCTTCAAGGTTACAGGGACATCGACCGCGCCAATGACCGCCTCGATCAGTGTCAAGGCATGATCGAGGTCGCGCATCAGGGCCGATCCCGAATAGCCGCCCGTCACCTTCTTCGCCGGGCAGCCCATATTGATGTCGACGACATCGGCGCCCTCGCCCACCGCGATCCGCGCGCCTTCCGCCATCCAATGCGCCTCACGGCCAGCCAATTGCACGACATGCAGATCGCCGTCTGCCGGGCGCGTTCGGAGAAGTGAATCGTTCCGGCCGCGGGCGAGTTCGCCGCTCGCCACCATTTCCGAGACGACCATGCCGGCGCCGTGAGACAGGGCGCGTCGACGGAAAGGAACATCCGTAATACCGGAGAGAGGCGCGAGAAAGACGCGATTGGGCAGCGTCACCTTCCCGAGTTGAAGCGGCGTCGCAAGTTCACGCGGAAACGGCATGCACAAAAACAAAGCACGTTGATATCATGCTCAATTGCTAGACATTTTTGTGGGCGAGCGCAACTGCCGAAAGGGTAGCGTACACGAAAAGTGTAAGAGCAACTGGTCTTCCTTCCGGCCGGCGTTTAAATCGTGATCCATGGAACATGGGGACAAGAAAAAGAAGGCCGGCCGCGTCGCGGCCCTCATCGTGGCCGCCGGCCGCGGCGAGCGGGCGGGGCAATCTGCCGAGGGGCCGAAGCAATACCGATCTATAGGCGGCCGCGCGGTTCTGGCGCATACGGTGGCGGCGTTTTCTAGGCATCCGCTCATCGAAGAGGTGGCGGTGGTGATTCATCCGGACGACCAGGGGCTTTTCGAGGCGGCAATCCGCTCGGACCGGAAACCGCACATTCTCGCGGTTCACGGCGGACCGACCCGACAGGCATCGACCCGGCTCGGCCTGCTTGCGCTCCGTGCCGCCAATCCCGACTGCGTCTTGATCCATGACGGCGTCCGCCCCTTCGTCGATGCGGGGTTGATAAGCCGCGTCGTCGAGGCCGCTTCCGAAGGCGTGGGCGTCCTCCCTGCCCTGCCCGTCAGCGAGACATTGAAACGCGGCGGCGCGGACGGGTTTGTCGCCGGCACCGTCGACAGAAGCACGCTCTTTTCGGCCCAGACGCCGCAGGGCTTTCCGTTCCAGGCGATCCTTGATGCGCATGAGCGCGCTTTCCAGGCAGCCCGGAGCGATTTCACCGACGATGCGGCGATCGCCGAATGGGCGGGGCTGCCGGTGCGGATCGTGGAAGGCTCGGCAGACAATGTGAAACTGACATGGGCGAGGGATATTGCCTTGGCGGATGAACGGCTTTCGCGCGGGAAAGCAATCTTCCCGGACATAAGGGTCGGGAACGGCTATGACGTCCATTCCTTCGAGGCGGGTGATCATGTCACGCTTTGCGGCGTCGATATTCCGCACGACCGGCGGCTTTCCGGCCATTCAGACGCCGATGTCGGCCTCCATGCGCTGACCGACGCCTTGCTCGCTACCTGTGGCGCGGGTGATATCGGCACGCATTTCCCACCGTCCGATCCGCAGTGGAAAGGTGCGGCATCGCGGCTCTTTGTCGAACACGCCGCTGCAATCGTCCGCGGCAAGGGCGGTCGCATCGCCAATGCCGACGTGACGCTCATCTGCGAGGCGCCGAAAATCGGACCCCACCGGGAGAAGATGGTGTCAGCCATGGCCGAGATGCTGAAGATTGGCCCTGAGCGCATTTCGGTGAAGGCGACGACCAACGAAAAGCTCGGCTTCATCGGGCGCGGAGAAGGGACCGCGGCGATCGCCACCGTTAGCGTCGCCTATCCGGGAGGTCTGCCGTAATGAGCGAAATCGAGGAATTGGGACGACAGGTTCTGGCGCAGTGCCGTGCGAAAGGCATCATGCTCGCCACCGCCGAATCCTGCACCGGCGGAATGATCGCGGCGGCGCTGACCGACATCGCCGGTTCCTCGGCGGTGGTCGATCGGGGGTTCGTCACCTATTCGAACGAAGCCAAGATGGAGATGCTTGGCGTTCGGGATGAGACGCTTCGGATGCATGGCGCGGTGTCGGAGGAGACGGCGCTGGAGATGGCGGCGGGAGCGCTTGGCCACTCTCACGCTGGGATCGCCGTTTCCGTCACCGGCATTGCGGGTCCCGACGGCGGGTCGGCGGAAAAACCGGTCGGGCTCGTCTGGTTTGGGTTAGCCAGAACAGGCGTCGAAACGATTGCCGAGAAGCGGCTTTTCGACAATCGCGGCCGCGCCTCCATTCGAAGCGAAAGCGTGAAAGTCGCGCTCGGGATGATTTTGGCCGCGCTGGATCGGCAGTAAGCCCGGCTCAACCGCCCACCGGCCCATAAACCTCGTTGGCGCGTTTTTCGAAAGCGCCGGAAAACATGCGGAAGGCGCGGTCGAACATCGCCCCCATCATCGCGCCGAGGATGCGGTTCTTGAACTCGTATTCGATGAAGAAGTGGACTTCGCAACCGCCGTCATTCGCGGGCAAGAAATTCCACTTGTTCTGCAGATAGCGGAACGGGCCGTCGAGATAGCGCACGTCGATGACGTTCTCGTCAGCCTTCAGCACCACCTGGCTGGTGAACGTTTCCCGGATCGCCTTATAGCCCACTGACATATCCGCGACGAGGACCGTCACGCCGTCCCGTTCCTTGCGCGAACGCACCGAAAGCGCCTCGCACATCGGAAGGAACTGAGGATATTTCTCTATGTCGGCCACCAGCGCGAACATCCGCTCCGGCGAATGGGCGACCTGGCGCGTCGTCTCGAATTGCGGCATCTATCAGTACAAATTTGTTCAGGACCGCTTTGCCAGGGCGGCTGCCCGCGCCGCCCTCAAACGCGCGAAATCCTCGCCGGCATGATGCGAAGAGCGCGTCAGCGGGCTCGCCGAAACGAGCAGAAAACCCTTGGTGTAAGCGACCGTTTCATAGGATTTGAATTCTTCCGGCGTGACGAACTTCTTCACCGGATGGTGCTTCTTCGACGGTTGCAGATATTGGCCGATTGTCAGGAAATCGACACTCGCGGTCCGGAGATCGTCCATCAACTGAAGCACCTCGTTCCGCTCCTCGCCAAGCCCGACCATGATGCCGGACTTGGTGAACATGGACGGGTCGAGTTCCTTGACGCGCTGAAGCAGCCGGATCGAATGGAAGTAACGCGCGCCGGGGCGCACCGACAGGTAGTTCGAGGGCACCGTCTCCAGATTATGATTGAAGACATCCGGCCTTGCCTCGACAACGATTTCGAGCGCCCCTTCCTTGCGCAGGAAGTCGGGCGTCAGCACCTCGATTGTTGTCGCCGGCGAGGCCCGCCGGATGGCGTGGATAACCTCGGCGAAATGGCGCGCGCCGCCATCATCGAGATCGTCGCGGTCGACGGAGGTGATGACGACATGGCTCAGCCCCATCTTCGTCACCGCCTTCGCGACATTTTCCGGTTCCTCGCGATCGAGCGCGGTCGGCAGGCCGGTCGCGACGTTGCAGAAGGCGCAGGCGCGCGTGCAGATCTCGCCCATGATCATGAAGGTGGCGTGCTTCTTGTCCCAGCACTCGCCGATATTCGGACAGCCGGCCTCTTCGCAGACCGTCACCAGATTGTGCGATTTCACGATCTCGCGGGTTTCGAGATAGCCGCGCGAGACCGGCGCCTTGACCCTGATCCAGTCCGGCTTGCGCAGGACTTCCTGGTCCGGGCGATGCGCCTTTTCCGGATGCCGGGGCCGCGCGGCGGCGGAAACCCTGTCGAGAACCGTTACCATTGAACCTTGCCTCTATCTGCTATCGGACCCGCTTCCGTAGCCGGCCCGACCGCATCTCGCACATTTAAGCATCTTTTCAAAAAGATACAGGCCGCGCCTCGCGGAGCGGCCTGGCCTGTCGGGGTTTTCCGGAAATTCAGCGGCGTAAAAGCCGCGCGATTGCGATCAGAATACACGCGCCGATGAAGCCCGTTATGAGATAGGCGATCCAGCCTGTCCCCAAGGGCCCGAAGCCGACCGCCGCCAGAATGGCGTTGAGGACGACCGCGCCGACGATACCCAGAATGATGTTCATGAATATCCCGGTATTGCTCTTCATGAACATTTCCGCGAACCATCCGGCGAGTCCCCCGATGATGATCGCGGCAATCCACCCTACGCCATTCGTGTGCATCTCCATCTCCTTCCCTCGATAGTGGAGCCTGATTCACGGCGCGATTGTCCCATAAAGCCGTAGGAAATCAAACGTGTATGACGCGGCCATAGGCGTCGAGGACGCTTTCGTGCATCGTTTCCGACAGAGTCGGATGCGGGAAAACGGAGTGGATGAGTTCCTCTTCCGTGGTTTCGAGATTCATCGCGATGACGAATCCCTGGATGAGTTCGGTGACTTCTGCCCCGACGAGATGAGCCCCGACAAGCTGGCCCGTCTTCTTGTCGAAGATCGTCTTGACCATGCCCTGGTCCTCGCCAAGCGCGATCGCCTTGCCGTTTCCGACAAAGGGAAAATGGCCAACGCGAATGTCGTAGCCCTTCTCCTTGGCCTTCGCCTCGGTCAGCCCGACGGAGGCCACCTGCGGATTGCAATAGGTGCAGCCGGGGATCATGTTCTTGTCCATCGGGTGGACGCCCGGCACGCCTGCGATCTTCTCGACGCAGATGACGCCCTCATGCTCGGCCTTGTGCGCCAGCATCGGAGGCCCAGCCACGTCGCCGATCGCATAGACGCCCGCCACATTGGTGCGGCCATAGCCGTCGATGACAATCGTGCCGCGGTCCGTCTTGACGCCGAGCGCTTCGAGGCCGAGATTCTCGACATTACCCTGCACGCCGACCGCCGAGATCAGCCTGTCGGCGGTGATCTTCTCGACGGAACCGTCCTTTTTCTCGACATGGGCGGTAATCGAATTCGCGCCCTTCTCGACCTTGCCGACCTTGGCCTCCAGCAGAATTTTTATTCCCTGCTTCTCGAATTGTTTTTTAGCGAATTCTGATATTTCGGCGTCCTCGACCGGCATGACCTGCGGCAGCAGTTCCACCACGGTCACATCGGCGCCCATTGTGCGATAAAAGGAAGCGAACTCGATGCCGATCGCGCCTGACCCCATGACGATCAGCGATTTCGGCATTTCCGGCGGCACCATGGCCTCGAAATAGGTCCAGATCAGCTTGCCGTCCGGTTCGATGCCGGGAAGGACGCGCGGGCGGGCGCCGGTGGCGATGATGATGTGCTTCGCCGTATAGGTGCCCTCGCCTTTCGTGCCTTTTGGCAGCGGCGGCTGCGGCTGCATCGGCTTCTTCGACGTTTTCGAAACCTGGATCTCGTTGGGGTTGGTGAGCTTGGCCTCGCCCCAGATGACGTCGATCTTGTTCTTCTTCATCAGGAAGCCGACGCCATTGTTCAGGCGCTGCGACACGGCGCGCGAGCGCGCCACCACCGCCTTGGCGTCCGGCTTGATCTTGCCCTCCAACGTCAGGCCGTAATCCTTGATGTGGTCGGCATAGTGCATGATCTCGGCGGAGCGGAGCAGCGCCTTCGTCGGAATGCAGCCCCAGTTAAGGCAGATGCCGCCCAGATGCTCGCGCTCGACGATCGCCGTCTTGAAACCGAGCTGCGCCGAACGGATGGCCGTCACATAGCCGCCGGGACCGGATCCGATGACGATGACGTCGTAGCTGTCTGCCACTTCCTGCTCTCCTGTTCTTAAAGCCCGAGCATCATTCTGACGATCGGCTCGATGCCGCGTCCGATTGCGCGCGTGTTTTCCGCGTCGAGATGAATGCCGTCGAACGGCGTGGTCGTCGCGACCGTCGCCGCGTCGAAGAAGCCGCAACCTTCCTCGTCCGCCAGATCGGAATAAAACGTCGCCAGCATCTTCGATTGCGGAATGGCATCGGCGAACATGGCCGCGTAATCGGGATTGGCGGTCTCGGAAAGCTGCGGCGGCGAGACCAGCAGGATGTCCGGCGCTTCGCCGCCGGTCGGATAAGCCGTGCCCCGGACGATATCGATCAGACGGTGCATGCCCTGCTTCGCGCCGATGGCGCGGCCGCAGATGAAGGGCTTCATGTCGTTGGTGCCGAGCATGATAATGACGAGATCGAGCGGCGCATGCGTCATCAGCGTCGTCGGCAGGATGCGCGCGCCGTTTCGATCGGAGGAAGCGAGATGGTCGTCATAGGCCGTGGTGCGGCCATTCAAACCGTCGGCGACGATGCGGGCATCCGTTCCCAGCGCCGCCTGAAGCACGCTCGGCCAGCGGTCCTCGTAAGCGTGGCGGTCCTGGCTTTCGGCATCGAAGCCCCAGGTCAAAGAATCGCCGTAGCAAAGGATGGTTTTCATGATGCCGTCCTCGTGTGCTCCCCTCCCCCTTGCGGGGAGGGGCCGGGGGTGGGGGTGCTGGCGACGAGAGCGGCGCTTATAGCCTTCATCACAAACACCATGCCAAGTGAAATGTCGCGGTTGGAAAAGCGGAGAACACGAAAGCCTTCATTACGAAGGTAATCATCGCGCTGTCTGTCGTGCTCGACCGCTTTCATCTGCCGGTGAATTTCGCCGTCAACCTCAATAATCAGCCTCTGCCCCAAACAACAGAAATCGGCGATGTAAGGACCGATAGGCACCTGGCGGCGAAAATGCGTTCCGCCCAATTCAGACCGCAGCGCCCGCAGTTCGCGCCAAAGTTGCCGTTCAGCGCTGGTCATCCGCTTCCGCAACGCCGGTGCGTTCGCCTTGGCAGCAGCCGATACTGTTCTTCTCGCCGGCATGTTCCAGGGCATTTCTTTTTCCTGTAGCTCAAAGATACTTCCCGACCCCCACCCGGCCCTGCAGGCCACCCTCCCCGCAAGGGGGAGGGTTCGTCAAACCAACATGCTCATGGGATTTTCGATATATTTCTTGAACGCCGCGAGCAGTTCCGCGCCAAGAGCGCCATCTACCGCGCGATGATCGGTTGAGAGCGTCACCGACATCACCGTCGCGACCTTGATCTCGCCATTCTTGACGACCGGTCGCTCCTCGCCCGCACCGACGGCCAGGATGGTCGCGTGCGGCGGGTTGATCACGGCGGCGAAATCCTTGATCCCGAACATGCCGAGATTGGAAACGGCGGAACTGCCGCCCTGATATTCCTCCGGCTTCAGCTTGCGGTTCCGCGCCCGCGCCGCGAGATCCTTCATCTCGTTGGAGATCGCCGAAAGCGTCTTCTGGTCGGCCTTGCGAATGACCGGCGTGATGAGACCGCCGGAGATCGAGACGGCGACGCCGACATCGGCATGGTGATGCTTCACCATGTTTGCCTCGGTCCACGAGACGTTGGCGTCCGGCACCGCCACCAGGGCCATGGCCAGGGCCTTGATGATCAGGTCGTTGACGGAAAGCTTGTAGGCCGGCGTCTCGCCTTTCTCAGTCTTCTTCACCGGCGCGCCGGCGTTGATCTGCGCCCGCAAGGCTAGAAGCGCGTCGATTTCGCAATCGAGCGTCAGATAGAAATGCGGGATGGTGGTTTTCGCCTCGACCAGCCGCCTTGCGATCGTCTTGCGCATATTGTCGTGCGGCACGAGATCGTAGGAGCCTTCCTCAAAGAGCTTCAGAACAGCATCGTCCGACATCGGCTTGACGGCCGGCGCCGGCGCTCCGGCGCCGGCTGGCGCTTTCGCGCCTCCCGAAGAGATAGCGGC
>JBQCEL010000222.1:0-3150 GCA_051960255.1 Rhizobiaceae bacterium | reverse complement strand
CGCGGGGCAAAATGGCTTTCGTCTCGCCAGCCATCGCCTTCTGGTGCTCGATAAGCCGTTCGGCAACATAGCGCCTCACCTGCTCCGCAACGACGTTGAGATCGGTTGTTTCGGCCAGAACGATGCGGCCGAGCCGTGTGTCGGTGACGAAGCGAAATGTCCTGCGGTCGCGCCCGAGTCCGACATGGCTGACAGCGTCGATCCAGAGCCGCGGCTGTGCGCCGGACGAGAGCGCGAAGTCGAACCATTCTATATCCCTTGGCACCTCTGCGAAGAAGGGTTCAAGTTCCTGTGCCAGCAATTCGAGCCGCATACGGCCCGCCTCACGCATTTCGACCACGACATCGCCCCTATCGGCGGCCGCATTCTTCACGTCACGCATGACATCGGAAAGCTTCCGGGAGGAATTGGCTACCGCATTTTCCGCACTGGCTTCGGGCATTCGCACAGCTCCAATTTTAACCTATTGCTTACCATAAACCGGAAACCGGCGCATCCGCTCCGTACTGCTTCACACCAGGGCGGCGGTGCTTGGCGCTTTGAGCTCCTAGGCAGGGAGGAAATCCGGTTGCGCAGGGCGGGTTTCAAAGCTATGGAGTCTTTCATGAACACGGCTTCGACGATAATTCGGTGGTGGTGGGCCAGCTGACAGCGGCCAACGGAAGCGCGTGCGCGTGAAAATGATGATGGCCGCAGGAGAAGTCCGGGCGGCCATTTTGCATTTCAGGGCTTACCGGCTTCGCCGCGGCGAAGTGGATGGAGACGGAAATGACGGTCGAAATGCTTGAAAACGGCGCCGAACGCTTCGTCACCGAGGGAGGGATAAGCGTCACTCGCAGGCGTCACGACACGGCCTATGAAAGCGCCATCGAGAGCTTCATCGATGGCCTCGACAGCCGCCGCGGCGCCGTCTTCTCCTCGAATTACGAATATCCCGGCCGCTATACGCGCTGGGACACGGCAGTTATCGACCCGCCGATCGTCGTCTCGGCGACGGGCCGCGCCATGAAGATCGAGGCGCTCAACCGCCGTGGCGAGGCGATGCTGCCCGCGATCGGCAGCGCCGTTGCGAAACTCGGGGATGTGACGGTAGCGGAAAATTCCCCTCGCCTGATCCGCCTCGACGTCGCCGAGCCGTCAGGCGGCTTCACAGAGGAAGAGCGCAGCCGCGTCCCCTCGGTCTTCACCGTTCTCCGCGCTATCGTCGCCCTCTTTCGCAGCGATCAGGACGCCGATCTCGGCCTCTATGGCGCTTTCGGCTACGATCTCGCCTTCCAGTTCGATCCGGTCAAGCTTAAGCTCGAACGCCCGCAAGACCAGCGCGATGTCGTGCTTTTCCTGCCCGACGAGATCCTCATGGTCGATCACTATTCCGCGAGGGCATGGCTCGACCGCTATGACTACGCCGGTAAGGGATGGACGACGGAAGGGCTTCCGCGAGAGGGCGAAGAGGCCCCCTTCCGTCCTTCCGATCGCATTCCGCCGCGTTCCGACCATGAGCCGGGGGAATATGCCAGGCTGGTCGAGAAGGCGAAGGAAAGCTTTCGCCGCGGCGACCTGTTCGAGGTCGTTCCCGGCCAGAAATTCTTCGAGCGCTGCGAGAACAAGCCCTCGGCGATCGCGCGGCGGCTGAAGGCGATCAACCCATCGCCCTATTCCTTCTTCATCAATCTCGGCGAGCGCGAATATCTGATCGGCGCCTCGCCGGAAATGTTCGTGCGCGTCAGCGGCCGCCGCGTCGAGACTTGCCCCATCTCGGGTACGATCAAACGCGGCGAGGACGCGATCTCGGATTCCGAGCAGATCCTGAAGCTCCTCAACTCCAAGAAGGACGAGGCGGAGCTGACCATGTGCTCCGACGTCGACCGCAACGACAAGAGCCGGGTGTGCGAGCCGGGCTCGGTGCGCGTCATCGGCCGCCGGCAGATCGAGATGTATTCGCGCCTGATCCACACCGTCGATCACATCGAGGGGCGGCTCAGGGCCGGCATGGACGCCTTCGACGCCTTCCTCAGCCACGCCTGGGCGGTGACGGTGACGGGGGCCCCGAAACTCTGGGCGATGCGCTTCATCGAAAATCATGAGAAGTCGCCGCGCGCCTGGTATGGCGGCGCGATCGGCATGGTTCATTTCAATGGCGACCTTAACACCGGCCTGACGCTCAGGACCATCCGCATCAAGGACGGCATCGCCGAGGTCAGGGCGGGCGCGACCCTTCTCTACGATTCCGATCCGCAGGAAGAGGAAGCCGAAACCGAACTCAAGGCGTCCGCCATGCTCGCGGCCGTGCGCGAAGCCGGCGCCCGGAACGCCGCCGGCGCGGAGAGGCGCGCCGCCAATGTCGGCGACGGGGTCAATGTGCTTCTGGTCGATCACGAGGATTCCTTCGTCCACACCCTCGCCAACTATTTCCGCCAGACCGGCGCGACGGTGACGACGGTGAGGACGCCGGTCGCGGACGAACTGTTCGACAGGCTGAAGCCCGATCTGGTCGTGTTGTCGCCAGGGCCCGGCGCGCCCTCCGATTTCGACTGCAACGCGACGATCAGGAAGGCGCGTAGCCGCGACCTGCCGGTCTTCGGCGTGTGTCTTGGCCTGCAGGCGCTTGCCGAAAGCTATGGCGGCGCGTTGGGGCAGCTTGACCTACCGATGCATGGCAAGCCTTCGCGCGTTCATGTCAGCCGCCGGGGCATGATCTTTTCCGGCCTGCCGGAGGAGGTCACGGTCGGCCGCTATCATTCGATCTTTGCCGATCCGAAGCGATTGCCGGAGGACTTTATCATCACGGCTCAAACCGAAGACGGCGTGGTGATGGCTTTCGAGCACAAGAGCGAGCCGATCGCGGCGGTCCAGTTCCACCCCGAATCGATCATGACGCTCGGGCAGAATGCCGGCATGCGGATGATCGAGAACGTCGTCGCGCACCTGCCCCGCCGCGCGAAGGAGAAGGCGGCGTGATAACGGCCGCGCTCCTACCCTCCCCCTTGCGGGGAGGGTCGGCGCGGAATGCGCCGGGGTGGGGGTCGGGAAGGTTTCGCGAGATCGCCTCCATCCCCACCCCGCCCCGTTGTGCGGAGCCACCCTCCCCGCAAGGGGGAGGGTAAACGCCATGCCGTCCCCCTCCCGCGCCGCGACGCTTGCCGCCTGGTC
>JBQCEL010000221.1:0-6749 GCA_051960255.1 Rhizobiaceae bacterium | reverse complement strand
TCTCGGAGCAGAGCCTGCTGGTCAACCAGGAACGCGGCAAGACGACAACCGACCTCTCCGGCCACTTCAGATTCACCGGCCATCATATGCATCGGCCCTATCTTCACGCCGAAAAGGAAGGCGTCGGGCAATTCGGGCCGCAGCAATATCCGCTCTATTTCCAGGGCGAGGATCTGATCCTCAAACAGCCTCTCAAACTGACGGCACAAGCATCGTGAACAGCCATGACCTCCTGATCCGCCTTGGTTTCGCTTCCGGGCAGCGGGTTGCCATTCTCCATGCCGACGATGTCGGCATGTGCCACGGCGCCAATGCCGCATTCCTCGATCTGGCGCGGGCCGGCCACCTTACCTGCGGATCGGTGATGATGCCCTGTCCATGGTCGCCGGAGATCGCGCGGGTCGCGGCGGAAGACAAGTCGCTCGATCTCGGCGTCCATCTCACGCTCACAAGCGAATGGGCGGGCTACCGCTGGGGGCCACTGACGCGCGCCGGCAAGGCGTCCGGACTGGTCGACGACGAGGGCTATTTCCCCCGAACGGTGGCCGCGCTGGTGCAAGGCGTCGCCGCGGAAGCGGCGGAAGGGGAGATGCGGGCGCAGATCGATCGCGCGCTCGCTTTCGGCATCGATGTCACGCATCTCGATACCCATATGGGTGCGGCGCTCTCGCCGCCCCTGATCGAAGCCTATTGCCGCGTCGGGCGCGACTACCGGCTGCCGGTGCTGTTGCCCCGCCGGGTGGATTATTACGCAAGGGTGCTGAAGCTCGATTGTCTCGGCGCTAACCAGGCTCTTTCCGATGCGGCAAAACAAGTGGAGGGGGAGGGAGTGCCCCTTGTGGACGATTTCCGTATGACGCCGGGCGCGGCGAGCGAGGAAAGTGCCGCCGCCTATCGCGAACTGGTCGAAACCCTGCCCGACGGGCTCACCTTCGTGGCGCTTCACCCCAACAAGAGCGGCGACATAGAAACCATCGTGCCGCCACGCGCGCATCATCGCACCGATGAGGTCCGGCTGCTCGGCAGCGGCGCCATCGCCGACTGGCTCGAAGAAAACGGCATCGGCACGATCGGCCTGCGCCCGCTGCGAGACCTCTACCGAGAGGCCGTTTCCCGGTGACAAACCATACACATCCTCAACGGAAATCCGGCCATGACTGACAAGAAAATAGGGTTGTTGCCGCTGGCGCGTTCGACATTCGATGTCGCGCTGTCGGAGCAATATCTCAACCATATGCTCGCCGTGCTGGAGCGGGCCGGCCATGCGCTTGCGGGGCCGCGCAAGCTGCTGATGGATCAGGATGCGACGCGTGCGGCAATTGCTGAGCTGAAGGAATCCGTACCCGACCAGATTCTTGTGCTGCAGATCAGCTTCACCGACGCTGCTGCTATGGTCGAGATTGCCAGCGCCTTCGATGTCCCGCTGTCGATCTGGGCCGTTCCCGAGGCGCGCACCGGCGGCAAGCTCAGGCTCAATTCCTTCTGCGGCCTGAACCTTGCCGCCCATGCTCTTGGCCTGAACGGGCGCGAATTCGGCTATCTCTACGCCGATCCGCAAGGCCCCGGCATCGAGGAGGCGATCAAGGACCTGCTCGCTGGCAAGCGGCACGGCGTGCCTATCGCTCCGCGCCCTCCGAAGGCGAGCGATCCGGCAGGCCGGGCGGCGGCGCGATCCCTTCGCGGCGCGCGTATCGGGCGGCTCGGCGCGCATCCCGACGGCTTCGACACCTGCCGCTACGACAAGGCCAGGTTGAAGGCGTTGGCGGATGTCACGGTCGACGAACTCGAAATAGGAGAACTGTTCGAATGCGCGCGGGACGAAAGCGCTGAAACGCCGGCCAGGCTTCGCGATCAGGTGGTGGGGACGCTTACAGGACTGGATGAAGTCGATCAGGAACAGCTAGACCGCTCACTGAGGCTGAAAGGCGCGCTGGACCGCATTCGTTCGGCGGGAACCTATGACGCCTTCGCGGTGCGCTGCTGGCCCGAAACCTTCACCGAATATGGCGGCGCGGTGTGCGGCCCCGTCGCGATGATGGGAGAGGCGAAGGCGCCCTGCGCCTGCGAGGCCGACGTCTATGGCGCGCTGACCAGCCTGCTCCTCCAGAAGGTCGCCGGGACGCCCGCCTTTCTGACCGACCTCGTCGATCTCGACGAGGCGGATAATACAGGCGTGGTCTGGCATTGCGGCCAGGCGCCGCTGTCGATGGCCGATCCCGACGTCAGGCCGCGCGCGGCGATTCACAACAACCGCCGCATGCCGCTGCTCTACGAGTTTCCGCTCAAACCCGGTCGGGTGACGTTCTTCCGGCTGAGCCAGGCGAAAGGCCGACCGATGGCGGTCATCGGCGGCGGCGAGATGCTGAAACGCCCGCTCGCCTTCAACGGGACCTCCGGCGTGGTGCGCTTCGATTCCGGCTCCAGGACCGTGCTGGAGCGCATCATGGGCGCGGCGCTCGAACATCATATGGCGCTCGCCTACGGCGATCATCGCGCCGCGCTGGAAGGAGCGGCCGCCGAACTCGGCCTGCCGGTCTTCATCTTGTGAGGCCGTGGCTACGCTACTTGAATTGGCATTTTATGTAGTCGGACGAGCACCCCCTTCGGCCCTTCGGCCACCTCCCCCTCAAAGGTGGAGGAAAGAGGCAGCAACGCTTTTCCCGCCCCTGCAAGGGGAGGGTGCCGAGCGAAGCGAGGCGGGTGGGGTAAGCAACGCGTCATCGCACCAGACGATAAAAAGGACAGCGATCCTTGGACACGCCAATCATCATCGCCGATCCGTTGCCGCGGCGGCTCGACACGATCATGGAGCCATCCGTCCGCCGTCGCTTCGAAGCCCTCGGCAAAGTGGTCCTGTCGGAAGACCGGCCGATGCCGGACGAGGAAGTCGATCGGCTCCTGCCTCGAGCGAGCATCCTGCTCGGCCAGACGGCGCTGCCGCGCGAACGTCTCGACCGCGCGCCGCATCTCAAGGCCGTCATCAATGTCGAGACGAATTTCCTGCCGAATATCGACTATGCGGCCTGTCAGCAGCGCGGTATCTGGGTCCTGACGCCGGCCGCCGCCTTCGCCGCGCCCGTGGCAGAAGCAACATTGGGAATGGCGCTCGACCTCGCGCGCGGGATAACGGCCGCCGACCGCGACTTTCGCGCCGGCAGGGAAAAGTATGGGCAGGCCGGCAACACCGGCACGGTCCGCTTCGAGGGCGCAAAGGTCGGGATCATCGGCTTCGGCGATCTCGGGCGTTCCTTCCGCGAGCTCATCCGGCCCTTCCGCAATCCTGTTTCCGTTTACGATCCGTGGCTGCCGCCCGAAATGATCCTGCGCCACGATTGCCGTCCGACCGGGCTTGAAGAAGTCCTGAGGGAAAACGCCTTCATCGTCGTCTTCGCTTCGGTGACGAGCGAAAACCAGGGTTTTATCGGCGCGCGGGAATTCGGCATGATGAAACCGGGAACGATCTTTCTTCTCATGAGTCGCGCCGCGGTGGTCGACTTTCCCGCAATGCTGGACGCCGTCAGGTCGGGCCACATCCGCGCCGCCACCGACGTCTTCCCCGAGGAGCCGGTGGCGCCCGACGATCCGGTGCGCTCCCTCTCCGGCCTGCTGCTTTCGGCGCATCGGGCCGGCGGAACGGCCGATGCGCTTCTTGAGATCGGGCGAATGGCGGTCGCCGATGCCGAATTGATCATGCGCGGGCTCCCGCCGCAATTGTGCCGCCGGGCCGACCCCGGCGTGGCGGAGCGCCTGCGTTCAAAACCAGTCGATCTTTCGTAAGGAGTTCGCCAAAGCCGAGAGGCGTGCTTGATGACGGGAATCGGCGAGGGTTCGATTGACAAACGGCCCCGGCTCCAGCATGTTTGCACAGCTGTGCAAATTGGAGGGAGGAGTTGGCTTGCGATTTTGCGATAGCTTTGTCACGATCGGTCGCGAAAGCGTCATTTGATGCCTGATAGGGCTCTTTCCCATGCCGGGCGCTGATGTATCCTTGTCGAAAAGAGACCGCGCGATGAATATGCTGGCGAGCCGCTATCCTGTGGCTTCTGAGGCTCCAGCGGGAGAGAAGGGGCTTGTTGCTGCGCCCGCCTTCCTCGATGTCGACCGCGCGACGGTTCGCTATGGCAATGTTCACGTGCTCGACGACCTCAGCCTTTCCGTGGGCAAGGGCGAATTCGTTGCTTTGCTCGGCTCGTCCGGCTGCGGCAAGACCACATTGTTGAGGACAATCGCGGGTTTCATGCAGCCGGTATCGGGCCGCATCGCCGTCGGCGGCCGCGACGTGACACGGCAGCCGCCGGATAAGCGCGGCATGGCGCTCGTCTTCCAGACCTATGCGCTGTGGCCGCACATGACGGTAGCGCAGAATATCGGCTACGGCCTGAAGCTGCGGCGCAAGCCGCGCGCCGAAATCGCGGCGAAGGTGGCCGAGATGCAAGCGCTCCTCGGGCTGGAGGGGCTAGGCGGCCGCAAGCCCGCCGCCCTTTCGGGCGGCCAGCGCCAGCGCGTGGCGTTGGGGAGGGCGCTCGCGATCAGCCCCGATATCCTGCTTCTCGACGAGCCGTGGTCCAATCTCGATGCACGCATCCGCCTGACCGTCAGGCATGAGATCAGCGCCTTGCAGAAGCGGCTCGGCATCACCGCCATCCACGTCACGCATGACCGCGAGGAAGCCATGGTGATGGCGGATCGCATCGTCATCCTGAACGCCGGCCGGATCGCCCAGCTCGGAACGCCGCAGGAAGTCTACAACAATCCGGCGTCATCCTTTGTCGCTGCCTTCATGGGAGCAGAGAACGTGATGTCCCTGACCGCGACGGTCAGGGGAGGGAAGATCGGCATAGAAGCCGGGCGCACCAACAGGGCCTGTGAGATCGGCGGCCGTGGCCGAACCATGTCCTCGGGGCTGGTTGAAGCGCGCTTCCGTTCCGAGGCGGCGGAGTTGCTGGATGCGAAAGCGTCGCATGCGCTGGCCGGCGAGGCGCTCATTCTCGACGGAACGGTCATGCAAGCCAGCTATCCGGGCGGGGTCTGGCGCCATGTCGTCAGGATCGGCGAAGAACAAATCGTCGTCGATTCGTCACGTGCCTTTGCTAGTGGGGAGAGCGTGGCGATCAGGGTGCCGGCCGAGGCGCTTTTCCTCTTCGATGCCATTGAGTGAATGCGGTCGGGAGGGGGCCTGAAGCAGCACTGTCTCGGGACTGACGTTAATAATGGGAGAAAACAGATGAAAAAGCTTATCCTGGGAGCCGCATTGGCCGCGGTCATAGGGGCAACGCCGGCGATGGCGGAAGAACTGACCGTCATCACCGCCGGCGACCAGAACATGGTCGACTACGTCAACAACTATCTCGGACCCATGTTCGAGAAAGAGAATCCCGGCACCACGGTTCGCGCCGTCGGGACCGGTCCGGGCGATGCCGGTTCGCAGAAGATCATCGAGCGGCTCGAGGCGCAGAAACAGGCCGGCAAGGATAAATGGGACGTCGATGTCGCGGTCGTGCATGAGAAGGCGGCAGGCGACCTCGTCAAAGACGATCTTTTGAAGAAATACCGCGCCGATATTCCGACGGGGAAACTCGTAAGCCGCGAAAATGCCGACATGGCGCTCGGGACCAACGTCAAGGGCTATGTGATGCCGATGTTCAACAGCCAGACGGCGATCGCCTACAATCCGGCGCTGGTGAAGAACCCACCCCAAAGCTATGACGAACTCGTCAAATGGGTGAAAGCCAATCCGAAACAGTTCGGCTATAACGGCATCAAGGGCGGCATGTCCGGCGTCGCCTTTGTCGTCGGATGGGTCTACGCCTATGGCGGTGACGCCAAGACGCTCGAGAACGGACCCTATAAGAAGGGTGAATCCGCCGATTGGTCGAAGGCGCTCGCTGCGCTGAAGGACTTCAACCAGAACGTCACCATGACTCCGGGCAATGCCGGCACGCTCGACATGCTGGCGCGTGGCGAGATCGCCATGGGACCGGTCTGGGTTGATATGTTCTACACCTGGCAGGCGAACGGCCAGATCCCGCCGGACCTGAAGCTTGTCCTGCCCGCGCCCGGCATGCCCGGCCAGCCGATGCACTATGTCATTCCCGCTAAGGCCGAGCATCCGAAGCTTGCGGAGAAGTTCATCGCGCTCGCCACCAGCCCCGAGGTCCAGGCCAACGGCATCGTCAAGAAGTTCAACTGGTATCCCGGCATCGACGCGACCAAGGTCGAGGCGAAGCTCGATCCCAAGACGTGGAACAAGCTTTTCACCGACATCAAGCCGAAGGAACTGGCGGAATACGGCAAGCCTTTTCCGATCAAGCCCTATTTCGACGGCATCCTGGAAGCCTACGAAAAGCAGGTGGCGAATTGAGGGTCTGATGTTGCAAGGCCGTCGCTCTCCGTTACCCCCCTCCGGCCCTTCGGGCCACCTCCCCCTGACAGGGGGAGGAAAGCTGCTGCTGCGCTTTTCCCTCCCCTTCCAGGGGAGGGTGCCTCGCGCAGCGAGGCGGGTGGGGAGTACCGGCAGGGCAGAGGGGGGCGCGAAGGGACGCTGCCCTTTCCATTTCCTGTCGACGGCGGTCTAGTCCATGCGCCGCCATCTTCCCGGTCTGTTGCTTGTCGCGCCGGCGCGGGCGATCATCCTTTTCCTGTTCGTCGTGCCATTGGTCGGCGCCTTCGTCGGCGCCTTTCAGACGAATGCCGGCTTCGGCTTCGGCAATTTCATCAAAACCTATCAACTCTATAGCCGCGACATCGTA
>JBQCEL010000220.1:0-25597 GCA_051960255.1 Rhizobiaceae bacterium | reverse complement strand
CCGTGCGCTATTGGCTCGTTATCCTGTCAGGCATCTTGACCGTGGCTTCCGCTGCTGCGTATCTCGTAGCCTGGCTCAAGCACATGGCAGGATATGCCGAAGGCGACACCCCGAATCGTTGAAGAGCATTATCAGCAGGAGATTCATATCAATCTCCGCCGGCAGGCCTCTTTCTGGATCCTGGCGATCGTCTTCCTCGCGCTATTCCTGTTTGTCTTCAGCGGCATTCTTCTGCCGTTCATCTGCGGCATGGCGCTTGCCTATTTCCTGGACCCCGTGGCCGACAGGCTTCAGAAGATCGGGCTTTCCCGTTTCTGGGCGACGATCGTCATCCTTTTGGCCTTCGTCATCCTTTTGGCTCTTGTGCTGGTGCTGGTCGTGCCGGCGCTCTCGAAGCAATTGGCAGGGCTGGTCGAGGGTATTCCCGGCTATATCAGCGCGCTGCAGGATCTCGTCACCAATTTCGATTCGAAATGGCTGGAACGGACGCTTGGCGTCAACGCGGCGGATTTGCGCGCCGGTCTGAATTCCTTCCTTGGTCAGGGAACCGGTTTTCTGACGACGCTCTTCAAATCGATATGGAGTTCGAGCCTCGCGATCATCAATCTGGGCAGCCTGTTCATCGTGACGCCGGTTGTCGCTTTCTACATGCTCCTCGACTGGGACCGGATGGTCGCGAAGGTCGATAGCTGGATCCCGAGACAGCATCTCGAGACCGTTCGCGGGCTTGCGCGCGAGATGGACCATTCGATCGCCGGTTTCGTGCGCGGGCAGGGCACCCTTTGCCTGATCCTCGGCATCTATTACGCCACCGGATTGACAATTGTCGGATTGAATTTCGGCCTGCTCATCGGATTGCTCGCCGGCCTTATCAGCTTCATCCCCTATGTCGGGTCGCTGACGGGGCTGTTCCTGGCGGTCGTTGTGGCGCTCGTTCAGTTTTCGCCGCATTGGTTCTGGATCGGCGCCGTGCTGCTCGTTTTCTTCACCGGCCAGTTCATCGAGGGGAACATCCTGCAGCCGAAGCTCGTCGGATCGAGCGTCGGCCTGCACCCGGTATGGCTGATGTTCGCGCTGCTTGCCTTCGGCGCGCTTTTCGGATTCGTCGGGCTCCTGATCGCGGTTCCGGCCTCGGCGGCGATCGGCGTTCTTGTACGTTTCGGGCTGTCGCGCTATCTCGCCTCGCCGCTTTATCGCGGGCCGGAAGGCATCGACAAAGCGGCGCCCAAAGCCGTCAGCGCGCAGCATCGGCGAACCGGGAAGGATTGAGGCCCATGCCTTTGCAGCCGAGGCAGTTGCCGCTCGATCTGCATCATATCGAGCAATTATCGCGTGACGATCTTGTCGTTACGCCCGCGAACGCGGCTGCGGCCGCGCTGATCGATTGCTGGCCGGACTGGCCCTCGAATGTCGTGATTCTTGCCGGCCCGCCCGGCTGCGGGAAATCCCATCTGGCCGCCGTCTGGCGCGACGAAGCCGGGGCGCAGCTTGTCGATCCACGCCGACTCGGCGGCGAGATGCCGATACCCGAGCATCCGATTCTCATCGACGGCATAGGTGCAACGCCTTTCGACCAGAACGGGCTTTTCCATCTCATCAACGCCGTTCGCGCCAGGGGCGACCATCTCCTGCTCACGAGCCGCCTCTTTCCCGGCGCCTGGGGCGTGACATTGCCGGACCTTGCGTCGCGCCTGAAGGCGGCGACGACGGTCGAAATTAACGAACCCGACGATGCCTTGCTGGCCGCCGTTATCGCCAAGCTTTTCGCCGATCGGCAGGTCGAGGTTGATTTTGCCGTGGTGCAATATCTCGTGCGCCGCATGGAGCGGTCGCTTTCAACGGCAATTGCCCTTGTGCATCGCCTCGACCGCGCCGCGCTTGAGGGAAAGACGCGCATCTCGCGCGCCTTGGCGGCGCAGGTGCTGGAAGCTTTCGACGAAAATCGCAGGACCGCGTAGCAGCCGACGGGGGCACTCCCTTCAGGGTTGAGCCAGCCTTCCTTTTCTGTTCCCATGCAAATCCACGCTTGCCTTTTGGAAGCGGACTATCTAGGCAAATCTCGCGGCAAGCGGGCCCGGAGTGTAGCGCAGTCTGGTAGCGCATCTGCTTTGGGAGCAGAGGGTCGCAGGTTCGAATCCTGCCACTCCGACCATCACCCGCCGCCGTGTGGAAAGGTGAAGGAATGAGCGCACGCATCTACAGCCCCGCCAAGACGGCGATGCAGTCGGGCAAAGCCAAAACCGGCTATTGGGTCCTGGAATACGAACCCGAGAAGCCGAAGAAGATCGACCCGCTCATGGGCTATACGTCTTCCAGCGACATGAAGAGCCAGATCAGGCTCAGCTTCGACACGCGCGAGGAGGCCGTAGCCTACGCGCAGAAGCACGGCATTCCCTACCGCATCGAACTGCCGAAGGAGGCGGCGCGGCGCCAGATTTCCTATGCGGAGAATTTCCGCTATGACCGCAAGATACCCTGGACGCATTGAACGCCGTTCAGCGCTCGAAAAAAGGCCAAAGGCCTGTCGGTCCCGTAGCTCAGCCGGATAGAGCACCGGCCTTCTAAGCCGATGGTCGCAGGTTCAAGTCCTGCCGGGATCGCCAATAAATAACAAAACGTTAGAGCGTTTTCCTCGCATATCGGATGCGGCTTCCCGCTCACCCCTGCATCTCCAGCCGTCTCGCGATTGCGCGCTGAAGATCGGGCGCGGCGGCGACGAGGTCGCGCGCGGCTTCGGATTGCGGGTGATCGAGAACGCGGCCGGTCGCGCCTTCCTCGACAATGACGCCGTCATGCATGACCATCACCTCGTCGGTGATGGCGCGCGCGACGGTGAGGTCATGCGTGATGAAGAGATAGGCGACGCCGAGCCTCTGGTTGAGGTCGGCGAACAGGTCCAGTATCTGCGCCCTGATCGAGACGTCCAGGGCCGAGACCGGCTCGTCCGCAACGATCAGCCGCGGCCGCGTGATGATGGCGCGGGCGATCGAGAGCCGCTGCCGCTGCCCGCCCGAGAATTCATGCGGATATTTGTTCATGTCCCGCGATGAAAGCCCGACATCGTGCAGCGCCGCCGCCACGCGTTCGCGTCTTTCGGCCGGCGAAGGGGAGCTTTCCAGAAGATGCAGCGGTTCGGCGACGAGACGCTCGACCTTGTGACGCGGATCGAACGACCCGTAAGGATCCTGAAATACGACCTGCATGTTGCGCCGGGCCGGGCGCAAGGCGGATTCACCCATGCGGCTGACCGCATCGCCCATGAATCGGATTTCACCGCCCGTCGGCCGGTCGAGCGCCAGGATCATGCGAGCGAGCGTCGATTTTCCACAGCCTGAACGGCCGACCAGGGCCACGGATTGCCCCGGCGCGAGCGAAAACGAGACGCCATTCACAGCGCGAAAAGGCTCCGGCTTCTGGAAAAGCGAAACGCGGCGCCCCGGGTATTCTCGGACGACATTGTCGAGCTGGAGAAGGGGTTCGGGAGCCCGCTTCTCGGCCTGCCTGAGGCGCGCTGGCACATGCGTGGAGGCTTCGGCCAGTTGTCGCGTGTAGGGGTGGACCTGCGCCGATAGCGTTCGCGCCGTCTCGCCTTCTTCCATTACCTCGCCGCGCCTCATGATCGTGATGCGGTCGGCCATGTCGGTGACGACGGCGAGATCGTGCGAGATGAGCAGCAGTCCCATCCTGTTTTCGTCGACGAGATCGCGCAGAAGCTCCAGGATCTGCTTTTGCAGCACCACGTCTAGCGCCGTGGTCGGCTCGTCGGCGATAAGGAGCTTCGGCTTCAGCGCGCAGGCGATGGCGATGACCACGCGTTGGCGCTGGCCGCCGGAAAGCTCGTGCGGGTAGCGCGACAGCGGAAACTTCTCCACAGGCAGCCCGACGCGCTCAAGAACCTTACGCGCCCGTGCCTCCGCATCGGCCCGGCTGGCGCCTGTGTGCAGCCTTATCCCCTCGGCCACCTGCTCGCCGATCGTCTTGACGGGGTTGAGCGCCGTCATCGGCTCCTGAAAGACCATGCCGATCTCGTTGCCGCGCAGACGGCACATGGCGGCTTCCGGCGCGGCCGATATATCGATGCCGTTGAAGCTGATTCGCCCCAAGGCTTGGGAGCCGGGCGGCAGAAGCTTCATGACGGCAAGCGATGTCATCGATTTGCCGGAACCCGATTCGCCGACGAGGCCGACCGTCTGGCCTGCATCGACGCTTAGATCGATCTGTTTCAGGATCGGCGCGCCATTGATCGACAGCGACAGCTTCTCGATTTCGAGCAGGCTCATGCTTGAGCGCTCCTGCCGGCGAGACGCGGGTCAAGCGCGTCGCGAAGCCCGTCTCCCAGAAGGTTCAGGCCGAGAACGGTGAAAACGATTGCCAAGCCGGGGAAGAGCGCAAGATGCGGCGCCGTCGCCATCAGCGTCTGCGATTCACTCAACATGCGGCCCCAACTCGGGAAGGGGGGCGGCGTGCCGAGACCGACATAGGACAGGCCGGCTTCCAGCAGGATGCCAAGCGAGAACTGGATCGTCGCCTGCACGATGAGCGTGTTCATGATGTTGGGCAGCACATGCTCGATCAGGATCAGCGCCGTTCCCTTGCCCGACGCGCGCGAGGCGAGGATGAATTCACGCGCCAGCACCGAGAGCGCGCTTCCGCGCGCCAGGCGCGCGAAGACGGGGATATTGAAGACGCCGATCGCGATCACCGCGCCAAGCGTTCCCGGCCCGATGATCGCCGCGAGCATGACCGCCGTGAGCAGGGCCGGGAAGGCGAAGACGAGATCGTTCATACGCATGACGATTTCATCGAGTAAGCCGGCTTTCGCCGCCGCTATGAGACCAAGCGGCACGCCGATTATGACGCCGATCCCGACCGAAAACACCGACACCGCGATCGAGTTGCGCGCGCCCACCATGATCATGGAGAAGATGTCGCGGCCGAACTGGTCGGTGCCGAAAATATGGCTGGCGCTTGGTCCCTTGAGCCGGCTTGAAATGGCCATCGCCGTCGGATCATAGGGCGTCCAGAAATAGGAAACCAACGCCGCGAGGATCACGATCGCCGTGATGATTGCTCCGATCACGAAGCTCGGGCTGCGAAAGAGGCGGCGCATCAACCCTGCTTCTACGCCTTCGGTGGACATTGCCGTGCTGGCGAAGGACGGATCCGTCATCGGCGCACCTTCAGCCGCGGATCGGCGAACGCGTAAGCGACATCGACCAGGAAGGTGACGATGACGACCGCCGCCACGATGAGAAGGACGACGCTTTTCACCACCATCAGATCGCGCTGGGCGATCGCCTGGAAGACCAGCCGACCGAGGCCCGGAAGGTAAAAGACGTTCTCGATGATGACGGTCCCCGCGATCAGGAAGGAGAATTGCAGGCCGAGGATCGTAAGGACCGGGATGAGCGCGTTGCGCACGCCATGACGCCAGATCGTGGCGCGCTGCGTCAAGCCTTTCGCGCGGGCGGTGCGGATATAATCCTCGCCGAGAACATCGAGCAGCGCCGAACGGGTGACGCGCGCCAGGATCGCTGCTTGAGGCAGCGCGAGCGCGACCGCCGGCAGGATCAAGGCGCGGAATGCCGGCCACGCCCCCGCCGACCAGCCGGGAAAGCCACCGGAAGGCAGCCAGCGCAGGCCGATCGCAAAGACATAGACGAGAAGCAGGCCGAACCAGAAATTCGGCAAGGCTATGCCGAACTGGCTGAGCCCCATGATCCCGAAATCAAGCGGTCTGTTGCGGTTGGTCGCCGCGATCACGCCAACGGGTATGGCGATGAGCGTGGAGAGAATGAGGGCGAGGATCGCCAGCGGTATGCTGACCCAGATGCGCTGTTTGACAAGATCGGAAACGGGCACCGAATAGGTATAGGACGTGCCGAGGTCGCCATGCGCCATGCCGCCGACCCACTCGGCGTAGCGGACCGGCGCGGGCTCGTTGAGGCCGAGCTTGGTGCGAAGAGCGGCGAGCGTATCCGGCCGCGCCTGCGTGCCGAGAATGACCTCCGCCGGATCGCCCGGCAGGATTTCGAGCACGGTAAAGATTACGGCGCTTGCAACGACAAGCGTCAGGAACAGCGCGATGAATCGTCGGGCAATATAGATTAGCATGAACTAATGTTGCGAGGAATTGCCTCGACACGTTCCCTTTAAATCGAGACATGCCGGATTCGGGGAGAATCCGGCACATCTGTTTGCTGGTGGCCATTGCGTTCCTTCGTCAGGAGACGCAGGCCGTTTCTGGCAACGTCACTGTTCCCAATGAACGTCCGACAGAACGTCGGCGTCGATCGGCCAATTTTTCCACAAGCCTTTCAGCTTGGCGTTCCAGATGCCGATCTTCGGCAATTCGAACAGGAAGACGTTGACGGCGTCGTCGGCGAGGATCTCCTGCGCCTGATGATAAAGCTCCGTGCGCTTCTTCTGGTCCTGCGTGACGTTCAACTCGTCCATCACCTTGTTGAACTTGGGATTGTGATAGTTGAAGTAATAATTCGGCCGCGCATAGATGCCGATGTCGAGCGGCTCGACATGGCTGATGATGGTCAGGTCATAGTCCTTGTTCTTGAAGACGTCCGACAGCCACTGCGCCCATTCGACCGGGACAAGCTGAGCATCCACCCCGACCTGCTTCAGTTCCGCTGCGATGATCTCGCCGCCACGACGCGCATAGGGCGGAGGCGGCAGCTTGATGACGGTCTTGAAGCCGTTCGGATAGCCTGCTTCTCTCAGCAGTTCCTTCGCCTTGGCCGGATCGTAGGGATATTTGCCGGTCAAATCCTCGTAGGCCGGATTATGCGGCGCGAAATGCGATCCGATCGGCGTGCCGAATCCATATTCGGCCCCGTCGATCACCGCCTTGCGATCGACCGCATAGGACAGCGCGCGGCGGACGCGGATATCGTTGAAAGGCTTCCTGGCGTTGTTGATCGCGACGATCGTTTCGCCTTCGGTCGTGCCGATGTCGACGGTATATTGCGGATTGGACTGGAACTGGGAGACCGCTTCGGGCGCGGGAAAGTTGATGAACCCATCGACGTCGCCGGCGAGAAGCGACGAGGCGGCGGCGGCGGGATCGGAGATGAACTTGAACGTTGCCTTGTCCAGAGCCGGCTCTTTACCCCAATAGTTCGGATTCTTGACGATCTGGACGCTGTCGCCCTTGATCCAGTTGGAGAACTTGAAAGGTCCGGTGCCGATCGGATCCGTGACGTCCTTGGCGGCGGTGTTCGGCGCCAGCATGACAGCCTGCGGCCATGCAAGATCAAACAGGAAGTCGCCGTCGGGATGGGAGAGGGTGATCTTCGCCGTCAGTGGATCGACGACGTCAACCTCCTTGATCGGCTCGTACAGCCCTTTTTGCGGATTGGTGGAGTCCTTTGCACGAGCGCGATCGAGCGAGAATTTGACGATATTGGCGTCGAAAGGCGTTCCGTCGTGGAATTTCACGCCCTTGTGCAGCTTGAACGTGTAGACGAGGCCGTCCGGCGATATCGTCCAGCTATCGGCAAGACATGGATGGACCGTGCCATTCTCGTCCATCCGGGTCAGGCCCTCGAAGATGTTGCCATAGGTGATCTCGCCGATCACCGCCGCGGTGTTCGCCGTCGGATCGAGAACGGGCGGTTCCAGGACCGTTCCCATGATGACGTCCGTTCGCGCGGCAAGCGCCGTTCCGCTCGCCGCCAGCACCAGGGCGGCTGCCACAAGTGTGGATTTCCACATTTTCATCTGTTTATGCTCCCCGAATGTAGTTGGACTGTGACTGGTTCGACCGATTGAAGCGCGGATTTTCAGCGGAGTAAATCGGATTCAGCCTGCCGCGCCGAAAAGCGCGTCGAGCCCGATCGCCATGACGTTCGCCGACTGCACCATATCTTCGATCCCGACCCACTCGTCGGGCTGGTGCGCGAGGTCGAGAATGCCGGGCCCATAGGCGATGCAATCGTGCAGATGGCCGATGCGGGCGATATGCTTCTGGTCGTAAGTACCAGGCGAGATGACATATTCCGGGTCATGGCCAAAGATCTCGCGGATACCGCCGGCGACGGCCTGCACCACGGGCGCATGCCGGTCCGTCATTGTCGGCAGCACCTCCATGAGGTCGCGCATGCCGTAGTCGAAACGGGGACGCTCGCGTTTCAGCCGCTCCAGGATGGACGAGACCTCGCCCTTCACCTCATCAATGTGCTCCTCGAGCAGGAAACGGCGGTCGATCACCATGCGGCAGGAATCGGGAACGGTGGGTGAGGGGAGTCCTGGAAAGAAGTCTTCAGTCTGCCCGCCATGGATCGAATTGATGTTCATCGTCGAGCGGCGTGCGCCCTCGGGAACGACCGGCATTTCCGTTTGCTTGCGGTCGAGCGCCGGGAAAAGCTCCTTCTCGAAAGCATCGAGCACGGCGCCCATATGGCGCACCGCGCTATCGCCGAGGAAAGGCATGGAGCCGTGAGCGATACGCCCCTTGGTTTCTATTTCCGCCCACCAAACGCCGCGATGACCAAGGCAGATACGGTCCTTGTTGAGCGGTTCGGGAATGATAACGTGATCGACGCGCGGCTTGGAGAAATAGCCTTCCCTGGCCAGATAGGCGACCCCGCCGAAGCCGCCCGATTCCTCGTCGACCGTGCCCGAAATTTCGATGGCGCCGAGGAAATCTGGGCGGACGGCCAGAAAGGCTTCGACCGCGATGATCGAGGCGGCCAAGCCTCCCTTCATGTCGCAGGCGCCGCGCCCGAAAACCTTGCCGTCCCTGACCTCACCGCCGAAGGGGTCGGTGGTCCATCCGGCGCCGGCCTCGACTACGTCGATATGCGAGTTGAAATGCACGGTCGGCCCAGGCCCCTTGCCCTCAAGCCGCGCCACGACATTGGTCCGGGGATAGCGATCGGTGTCGCCCGGCGTGCCTTCGCCGCGAATGAGTTTTGTCTGGAAGCCGAGGCGGGAGAGATAGCGGGCAACATATTCCGCACAGGGCGTATAAGCCTCGCCCGGCGGGTTGATGGTCGGGAACCGGATTAGATCGACAGTGAGCGAGACGAGGTCGTCTGTTCTGTCGTCGACAGCGCGAGCGAAGCGTTCAATCATGGGAGAGCCTTGGAACAGAATTCGGAGCAGTTTGACAAGAGAGTTGCGCGACAATTTTTTCAACCGGTCAAAACTTCGCGCCGAAGCCGCTCCGTTCCTGGCGTCGGATGCCAGCTGGAATGCGGGGGTCCGGGAATTTCGTTTCCGAACGCATGGCTGTTTCGGAACACAAATCTGGACTCATCAAAATTTTCGGAAAGCCATTCTCTTCCATTCGAGTCTTCTATAAGACTCGCCCGGCAAGGGAGTTTCATTCATGGCAGGTGAACCGCGGCTGGCGCTTTCGGAGCCCGTTGCAGACGAGGTCCGCAAAACCACGTGCTATATGTGCGCCTGCCGATGCGGCATAAATGTCCATCTCAAGGACGGCAAAATCCGTTATATCGAGGGAAATCGCGATCATCCGGTCAATCGCGGCGTCCTATGCGCCAAGGGTTCGGCCGGAATCATGCAGCATTATGCACCGGCAAGGCTCCGCGCGCCGCTCCTGCGCGCCGGGCCGCGCGGTTCCGGCGAGTTCAAGGAGATATCCTGGGACGAGGCGCTCGAAACGGCGACGAAATGGCTGGGAGAGATTCGCGCGACGGATCCAAGGAAACTCGCCTTCTTCACCGGCCGTGACCAGTCGCAGGCGCTGACCGGCTATTGGGCCCAGCAATTCGGCACCCCGAATTATGCAGCGCATGGCGGCTTTTGCTCCGTCAATATGGCCGCGGCCGGCATCATGACGATCGGCGGCGCCTTCTGGGAGTTCGGCGCCCCGGACTGGGACCGCACCAAGCTTTTCCTGCTCTTCGGCGTAGCGGAGGATCATGATTCGAATCCCTTGAAAATAGGGATGTCCAAGCTGAAGAAGCGTGGCGTGCCGATCGTTTCGGTCAATCCGGTCCGGACCGGCTATTCGGCCATCGCCGATCACTGGGTCGGAATCCGGCCCGGCGCCGACGGGCTCCTTATCCTGTCGATCATCCACGAACTCCTGCGCACCCATCATGTCGATCTCGACTATGTCAGGCGCTATACCAACGCTTCATGGCTGGTCATCGATGCCCCCGGCACGCCTGACCATGGCCTTTTCGCACGTGATGGCAAAGACAAGCCGCTCATTTACGAGCAGGTGACGGAGCGGATCGTTCCAGCCGACACGAAGGGCGCGCACCCAGCGCTATCCGGTCGCTTCCGGCTTCAGGACGGCCGCGCCACCGTCCCGGTGTTCCAACTAATGGCCGAGAAATATCTCGATCCGAAATATGCGCCGAAGGCGGTGAGCGACGTCACGGGCGTCCCCGCGTCGGCCATACGCGGCCTTGCCGCTGAAATCGCGCGTGTCGCCTTCGACGAGGCGATCGAGATTGACCAGCCATGGACCGACGTCAATGGCGAGCGCCATGCGTGCTTTGTCGGACGGCCGGTGTCGTTCCATGCGATGCGGGGCATTTCGGCCCACTCCAACGGTTTCCAGACCACGCGCGCGCTGCACCTGTTGCAGGTGCTGATCGGGTCGGTCGATTGTCCCGGCGGCTTTCGCTTCGAGCCGCCCTATCCGAAAGCCGTCGAGGCGCAGCCTGTTCCGCATGGCAACGCCGGAGACTATGCGCCGAACAGGCCGCTTTCAGGCCCACATCTCGGCTTCCCGCGCGGGCCGGAAGATCTTTTGGTGGACGAGGACGGGAAGCCCGCCCGCCTCGACAAGGCGTTTTCCTGGGATGCGCCGATTGCGGCGCATGGCATGATGCACATGGTCATCGCCAATGCCCATGCCGGCGACCCTTATCCGATTGACGTCCTGTTCATGTACATGGCCAACATGGCGTGGAATTCGTCGATGAACACGGCCGGCACCATGAAGATGCTGACCGACAAGGACGGGGCAACCGGCGAATACCGCATTCCGAAGATCATCTATTCGGACGCCTATTCCTCCGAAATGGTCGCCTACGCCGATCTCGTCCTGCCCGACACGACCTATCTCGAACGTTATGACTGCATCTCGCTGCTCGACCGGCCGATCTCCGAGCCGGATGCGGTGCAGGATGCGATTCGCTGGCCGGTGATCAAGCCCGACCGCGATGTCCGCGGCTTCCAGGAGGTCATGATCGATCTCGGCGCGCGGCTGAAGCTTCCGGGCTTCGTCGATGCTGAGGGCGCGCCGCTCTACAAGGACTACGCCGATTATATCGTGCGGCACGAGCGCAAACCGGGAATCGGCCCATTGGCCGGATTTCGAGGCGAAAAGGGCGATCAGGCAGGCAGGGGAGCGGCCAATCCAGATCAGTTGAAGCGCTACATCGCCAACGGCTCCTTCTTCTCGGCGCATATTCCGCTCGAAGCCCAATTCTTCAAGCACGCGAACCGGGCCTATCAGGATTTTGCCGTGAAGATGGGCTTTTGCGACAAGCCGCAGCCCGTCACCTTCCAGCTTTATTCCGAGCCGTTGCAGAAATTCCGCCTGTCGGCCGAGGGCTTGCGCGAGCCGGTGGCCCCGGAAACCCATCGTGAGCGGATTTTCAATGCGTTCGATCCGCTTCCTGACTGGTATGCGCCGCTCAGCGAGGAGCAGATCGAAAAAAGCGCGTTTCCCTTCCATGCCGTCACGCAGCGGCCGATGGCCATGTACCACTCCTGGGGATCGATGAACGCGTGGCTGCGGCAGATCCACACGCGAAACCCGCTCTTCGTGCCAGGTGCGATCTGTGATGCGCAAGGGTTGGAGGACGGCGACTGGGTCTGGCTGATTTCGCCGCATGGCAGGATCAAGGTGGAAATCCAGCGCATGGATGCGGTCAATAAAAGCACGATCTGGACATGGAACGCGATCGGCAAGCGAAAGGGCGCCTGGGCGCTCGATCCGAAGGCGCCCGAGGCGACCGAGGGCTTTCTGCTCAATCACCTGATCACAGAGCTTCTGCCGCCGAAGGAGAATGGCGTGCGCTGGTCGAATTCCGATCCCGTCACCGGTCAAGCGGCATGGTACGATCTGAGGGTACGGATTGAGAAAGCCGGGGGAGGCGAGGAAAGCGAGCCGCAATTCGCCACTTTGCATCGGCCCGGCCACCCGCCCGCCGTGCCCGACCAACTCCGCTATGGCCAGGAGTGGCAGAAATGACCAGCCTTCCGGACTTGCCGACGCCGAAGAAACTCGGCCTTGTCATCGATCTCGATATTTGTGTCGGCTGTCACGCCTGCGTCGTGAACTGCAAGGAATGGAATACGGGCGGCTATGGTGCGGCGCTTTCCGACCAGCATCCCTATGGGGCGGATGTTTCAGGCGCATGGCTGAACCGGGTCCACACCTTTGAAGTCGTGCCGGATGGCGGAGAAGTGGTCGGCGAAGCGGGAGACGCCCGCATCGTCCATTTCCCGAAATCCTGCCTGCATTGCGAGGATGCGCCCTGCGTCACCGTCTGTCCGACCGGCGCCTCCTATAAGCGTGCAGAGGATGGCATCGTCCTCGTCGACGAGGACAAATGCATCGGCTGCGGCCTATGCGCCTGGGCCTGCCCCTATGGCGCGCGCGAGATGGATCTTGCCGCCGGTGTGATGAAGAAATGTACGCTCTGCATCGACCGCATCTATAACGAGACGCTGCAGGAGGTCGATCGCGTGCCGGCCTGCGTCAGGACCTGTCCGGCCAATGCGCGTCATTTCGGCGATCTGGCCGATCCCCATTCGGACGTTTCACTCATGGTTGCGGAACGTGGCGGCATGGACCTCATGCCGGAACAGGGAACGCGGCCGGTCAACAAATACCTGCCGCCCCGGCCGCGCAAGAATTTGTCCGAAAGCGCGCCCATGCTGTCCGGCGATGAAAACACGGATAGCGCCAAGGGCTTCTTCGCCTGGCTCGACGGCATGCTGGACAGGATTTAACACCTCGATGCTGTCGGTCTCCATTATCGTTTCCTTACCTCCTCTATCCGCCTGACCAATGCATCCCGCGCTTTCGATCGTCTTCTTCACCACCGCATCCGGGCTGGGTTACGGCCTCGCGATGCTGCTCGGCCTCGACATTCTCGACTCAGCCGCGATTTCGACGCGTGCCGCTTATCTCGTTGCGCTCGTTCTGATCGGCGCTGGGCTGCTCTCGTCCACTCTCCATCTCGGCAACCCGCAACGCGCCTGGCGGGCACTGTCGCAATGGCGGTCGAGTTGGTTGTCGCGCGAAGGCGCGATGGCAATCATCACCTTCATTCCGCTCCTGATCTCGGCGTGGCTGTCGGCCATGGACGGACGCTATTCTCCGGTTTCAGGCGTTCTCCAGATCATCTTTTCGCTTATCACCGTCTATTGTACGGCCATGATCTACGCCTCGCTGAAATCCGTGCACGCCTGGCACACGAAGTTGACGCCGCTCTGCTATCTGCTCTTTGCCATCGCCGGCGGAACTGTCCTCGCTCTCTTCTTCGCTGCTTGCGAAAGTGGACCGGTTCGCGCCTTGGCCGCGACGGCCATTGTCGCTCTGGCCGTGGCATGGACGGCGAAATCCGTCTGGAGAAACCGGATGCGCGATACCAAACCGCTTTCCTCTCCCGAAAGCGCTACCGGCCTCGGCTTCATTGGTTCCGTCAGGCTGCTCGAGCGGCCACACGTCACGGAAAATTACCTCACTCGCGAAATGGGATTTCGCATTGCCCGCAAGCACGCGGCCAAGCTCACGCGCATTTCCCTTATCCTTGGTGCGGTCGTGCCATTCATACTGGCGGTCGTCGTTCTCGCAGCCGGGCAGGGGACGTTGGGCGTCATCTGTTCGCTCCTCGCCATTATCGCCTTTGCCGCCGGTATCGTGGTCGAGCGCTGGCTGCTCTTCGCGGAGGCGAGGCACGCCGTGATGAATTATTACGGCGGGTAAGCAAGCAAGGACGGGGCGGGCTTCAGCGCCCTCAGCGCTTCTTCTGCTTCCTCTTGCCGATCTTCCAGCGCTGGTGGAACCACATCCATTGGCCGGGCGTCTCCCGAATCCACCCTTCGACAATGTCGTTCAGAAGTTGAGCCGAAGCCTTCACGTCGATCGTGCCTGAGGCGTCGCGCGGCAGCTCGATCTTCTCCATCAGCTCCAGCCGGAAGCGGTTGCCGGGTAGGCGGATGCAGCGCGCGGGATAGACGTCGCATTCGTACTGGCGCGCAAGTTTGGGCAGAAGCGGGCTCGTCTCGCATTCTCGGCCGAAGAAGGTGGCGCGCACGCCGCGATGGAATTTCTGGTCGACCAACGCGCCGATGTTGCCGCCGCGCTCCAGGACGCGCGAAAGCGCGAAAGCGACGCCCGGCGTCGATGCAAGCAGCTGGCCCATTGCCGAATGCCGGGTCGAGAAGATGTAATCCGCGATGTAGGGGTTGTTCGGCGGTCTGAAGAGGACGGCGACGTCCAGCCCGAAAGAGGCCGCGCCGACCGGCAGAAGCTCGAAATTGCCGAGATGGCCGGTGAAAAGGATGTGCGGCTTTTTCTCGTCGCGCAGGCGCAGGAACCGTTCCGCGCCGACCACCTCCACCCGGCCCTCGTCGGGCTTTTCGGGATCGAAATCGAAAAGCCGGTCGAGGAAAATGTATTCCGCGCCGAGCCGCGCCATGTTGCCCCACATGTCCAGCGCGATCTTTTCGCGCGCCGCTTCGTTGAGTTCCGGATAGGCGTGGCGGAGATTGTCGAGGGCGATCTTGTGGCGAGGGGTCAGCGGGCCGAGTTTTCGCGCAACCTTGTCGGCAAAATTGAGCGCGCTGTCTGGCGGCAGCCGCCGGAGCAGCCAGATCGTCGCCATGACAACGCGCGCAATGAGCCAGTAATTGATCAGCTTCAACCGCTTCGACAGGCGGTAAATGAACATTTTCATGTTCAGGAGACGCGCAGCAATATCTTGCCGAAAACCTCGCGGCTTTCCATGCGCTGCAGCGCCGTGCCGATATCGTCGAAGCCGAGTTCCGTATCGACGACCGGCTGGACGACCCCGGCAGCCATCTTCTGCATGGCGTCGGCCATGTTCTCCTTACGGCAGCCGAAGGAGCCGAGGATCTTCAATTGCTGCTGGAAAAGCTGCATCAGGTTCATATTGGTCGACACGCCTGACGTCGAGCCGCAGGTGACGAGACGGCCGCCACGCTTCAGCGACAGCATGGAGCCGGCCCAGGTATCGGCGCCGACATGCTCGAAGACGACATCGACGCCCTTCTTGCGGGTGATCTTGCGCACAACACCCTCGAACCGGTCTTCGCGATAATTGATGACGTGATCGGCGCCGAGCGCTTTCGCCTTCTCGATCTTCTCGGCGGAGCCGACGGTGGTGATCACAGTGCAGCCCATGCGCTTGGCAAGCTGGATGGCGGCGGAGCCGATACCCGAGCCGCCTGCATGGACGAGGATCGTCTCTCCCGGCTGGAGCCTGGCATTGTCGAAAAGCATGTGCTCGACCGTGCCGAAGGTGACGGGCGCGACGGCCGCGCCGATATCGCTGACGCCCGGAGGCGCGGGGACGAGCAGGCGCGCCGGAAGATTGATCTCCTCTTGCGCGAAACCGTCGAGATGGAAGCCATGCACGCCGCCGACATGTTCGCAGAGATTGTCACGGCCTTCGCGGCAGGCATGGCAAAGGCCGCAGGTGCGCGCGCCATAGATCGAGACGAGTTGTCCCGGCAGCAGGCCGGCCACGCCCGGCCCGATGGCGGCGACTTCGCCGGAGGCCTCCGCTCCGATGACGAGCGGCAGCTTGCGCTTGGCAAAGGCCATGCCGCGCCAGCCCCAGACGTCAATATGGTTGAGAGCCACGACCTTGATGCGGACTGTGACCTCTCCAACGGCCGGCGGCGGCGGCGGGGCGATGTCGGTGAGTTCGAGCCTGCGATCCTCGATAAGCTGCAATGCGCGCATGATGTTCGGTTTCTTTTTAAGAGACCGGACGCGCTTAGACCGGTTCGCGCGCCATGACAAGGCAGGCGTTCTGGCCGCCGAAGCCGAAGGAATTGGAGAGAACCGTCCTGATATCGGCGGCGCGCTTCACATTGGGCACCACGTCAAGGTCGATCGCGGGATCGGGATTGTCGTAGTTGATCGTCGGCGGAATGACGCCTTCGCGCATGGTGAGAAGCGAAAACGCCGCCTCGATCGCGCCCGCCGCCGAGAGCGTGTGGCCGATCATCGATGTGTTCGACGAAATGGGGATGGTGGGCATCCGCTCGCCGAAGACCGTCGAAAGCGAAAGATGCTCCATCTTGTCGTTTTCGGGCGTCGAGGTCCCATGTGCGTTGATATAGTCGATGTCGGACACGCCGAGCCCGGCATCGGCAAGCGCCGCCTTGACGGTCGCGATCGCCGGCGAGCCGTCCGGCTTGGAGCGGGTGCGATGGAAATCATCGGCGCGCTCGCCGCAGCCGCTGACAATGCCGAGAACCTTGGCGCCGCGCGCGATAGCGCTTTCAAGCGATTCGAGCACCAGCGCGGCCGATCCTTCCGCCAGGACAAAGCCATCGCGGTCCTTGGAGAACGGCTTCGACGCCTTCTCCGGATGCTCATTGTGGGTCGAGAGCGCCGAAAGAAGCGAAAAGCGGATCAGCGCTTCGGCGGTGGCGGAGCCGTCCGCGCCGATCGAAAGAGCGCGATCGCATTCGCCGCGGCGGATCGCTTCGACGCCGAGCTGGATCGCCGTCGCGCCGGAGGCGCAGGCGGTGGAGAGTGTAATGGGCAGGCCGCCTGTTCCGAATGTCTCCGCCAGACGATCCGCGATTGCGCCGAATTGCGTGGTCTCGAACATGTCCAACGTCTTAAGTTCGCCCGCGATTCTCAGGAGGTTCAAATCGTCTTCGCGTCCGCCGGACGACAGGAAAAGATGGAAACGATCACGCCAATCCAATTCCACGGGCGGGCTCGCCAGAAAAAGCGGTCCGTCGAAATCGCCGCCATCCAGTCCAGCCTCGGCGACCGCTTCCTGCGCCGCCGTTTCCGCCAGTTCATGGGTGAGGGCGCTCGGCCCCTTGTTGCTCGCCGGCATGAAATCCACCGTGCCGGCGATGCGCGTGTTGAGATGCTCGATGGGGAACCGGGAGATTGTATGGATGCCGGAGCGCCCGTTCGTCAGGCCTTCCCAGCTTGCTTTCTTCCCCTGACCGAGAGACGTGACCATCCCGATGCCAGTAACGGCGACGATCGGCCTTCCCAGATGATCGGTCGTCTTCATGTGCTGAGACCTTCGTTACGCCGCATAGACGGCCGCCATTCCCTCGAACTGGTGATAGCCGACCGTCGTTGCAAGGATGGCGCCTGTCTCGCCATCGAATGGCCTTTCACTGCTGGAGAAAGCCGGATAGGCGACCCCCCGGTGAGCGGCCAGCGCCGCAAGGGCAACCGCGAAGAGGAATTGCGCTTCCTTCAGATGACCCGTCAGTGTGGAAAAACCACGCAGGACATGAGCCTCGTCTCCAAGCGCTTCCATTTCCGCCGCCGTCGCATCGTGCGCCCCTGAGGCTCCAGAGACGGCAAGCCGCTTGCCTTCGGGCAATTCGGTCTTGACGAGCATGCCCGAAAGACTCCGGGAGAGCGCGTCACCGCCGCGCTTCACCCGTCCCGAAATGATCGGGCCGAGTTCGGCATAGGGTGCGCGGCCGCGCTTTTCGGCGTGCTCGCGCGATTCGAGGTTGAGGAAGGCCGCACCCGAACCGCTGATCACGCCGCCGCCTTCCGCGGCGTTTCTTTCCCAAACGGGCCGCCATTCGCCGCGATGGAGATAACCGCCGAGTTCATAGCCGAGCAACATGTCGGGATGCTCGCTCTCGAACGCCGCGCCGACGAGCGCATGGGTGGATTGTCCGGCGCGGATGCGCCGCGCAGCCGTGTCGAGCGCCGCGATACCCGCACCCTCTTCGCCCATGAAGGTGCGTGAGGAGCCGGTGACTTTGTGGACGATGGAGATATTGCCGGCGAGCAGGTTGGAAAGCTGCGCCAGGAAAAGCGTAGGGCGCAGTTCCGTCGTCAGTTTCTCGTTGAGGAGGACGCCGCGATCGTTCCGCGTCGCCGATGCCGTCAGGATGGCCGCGTCGACGGCCAGATCGCGCTCGCCGCCACCGGCCGCTATCGTCATGTCCATGGTCGAGCAGAGTGCTTCGTCGCCCTTCATGCCGGAATCATCGAGCGCCAGGCCTGCCCCATAGGCGCCAAGCCGCTGCCATAACTCCATCTGCCGCCGGTCGCCGCGGTTCGGTATCTGCGCTGCCCAGTCGATTTCGGGAAGCGGGTGGATGGTATAGGGCGCGAAGCGCTCGCTATCCTTGACCGGCAGCGGATTGCTGCTGGTCAGCGCGGCCCAATGCGCCTCCACGCCTTCACCAAGCGCGGAAACGAGGCCAATACCGGTTATGAGGACGTCGCGCGGGTTCATCGCAAGCCCGAAATGATCGTGATCAGGCGGAAGCCGCTTTTGCCGCGACCAGACCGTCGATCTTGGCGCAAAGATTCTTCATGACAAAATATTCGTCGGTGGAAACCTTGCCGTCATTGACCTCCTGGGTCCACTTCTCGAGCGGAACCTTGATCCCGAATTCCTTGTCGATGGCGAAGACGATGTCGAGGAAGTCGAGGCTGTCGATGCCCAGATCGTCGATGGTATGGCTTTCAGGCGTAATGGTGTCGCGGTCGATCTCGCTCGTCTCGGCGATAATGTCGGCGACCTTGTCGAATGTCGATGCCACGGTGCTATCCTTGATCTGACGCGAAATCTCTCCCGGCGGCTGTCTAGTCGGTTTTTCCCGATTGGGAAAGAGGCGAGGCGGGCGTCATATAGGAGCGAGTGCCGCCCGATACATCAGAGATGCCGCACTTTTGGTTGCAAGTTCAGATCGTAGTGGCAATTTGTTATGACGGTCGGACCTATGCCTCGAACCGCAAAGTGATGCACAAGGAAATGCGGAGCCGGGAGATCCGGTCGAACCGGAAGCAGTCAATGAGGCGAGATATGGAAGCGGAAAGATTCGGCGAGACTGCGGAAGGCGAGGCGGTTCACCGCGTTCATCTGCAGGGTGGCGGGCTGACTGCCTCAATCATAACCTATGGCGGCGTGCTGCAGGATTTGCGCCTGGAAGAGCATGATGCGCCGCTCGTTCTCGGCTTCGACACATTCGAGCCCTATCCGACCAAATCCCCCTATTTCGGCGCTATACCCGGACGTTGCGCCAACCGCATCGGCAATGCCCGTTTCACTCTCGATGGAAAGCGCTATCACACCGATCCGAATTTTCTCGGCAAGCACACCTTGCACGGCGGGTCGAAGGGGACGGGAAAGCGAAACTGGCGGATCGGAGAGCAGGGCGGCGACTTCGTCACACTGCACATTACCGATCCAGATGGCTGGATGGGATTTCCGGGCAATCTGGAGATTTCCTGCACTTACCGGCTGAAGGCCGCGGGCACGCTTGAACTCGAATATTTAGCGACGACGGACCAACCGACCCTCTGTAATTTCGCGCACCATTCCTATTTCAATCTCGATGACGGCGGCGCGGGCAACATCCTCGATCATCGCTTGACGATCAACGCGGCAGCTTATCTTCCCGTCGATGACGAACTCATCCCAACCGGAATCGTCCAGCCTGTCGACGGCACGCCCTTCGATTTCCGCCAGGCGCGCCCCGTGCGCTGGAAAGACGGGGAAGGGCAATTGGTGTACGACCACAATTTCTGCTTGGCGGCGGCGCGCGGTCCGCTCAGGCAGGCGGCATGGGCGCAAGGCGCTACGTCCGGCGTCGAAATGGAGTTCTGGACAACGGAGCCGGGCGTTCAATTCTATGCCGGCCACAAGGTTTCCCCCGGTGTTCCGGGCCATGGCGGACGTGTCTATGGAGCAAACGCGGGTTTCTGTCTCGAGGCGCAGGTCTGGCCGGATGCCGTCAACAGATCTTATTTCCCTTCGCCTATCCTCCGCCCTGGCGAAACCTATCATCAGGTCACGCAATACCGCTTCAGGCTTCCCTGACCGTAGCCATTCGTTCAGGCCAGTGAAACATTGCCGCCGGGATGGCGTTCCAGCCGCCCGGCGAGATCGAGTTCGAGCAGAATCATGAAGATTTGCGCCGGGTGAAGCCCTGTGTGGCGGATGATCTCGTCGATAGGCGTCGGAACCGGCCCGAGAGCCTCCATGACACGATCGCGGTCGCTGTCCGCCGGCGGCGGCGTGGCGGAAAAATCGGGCGGTTCTTCGAAACGCCCCATGTCCGGCAAACCCCTGCCGATGATGGGGGCGAGTTGGCTCGTGACATCCATCGCGCCGGTTGCCAGGATCGCGCCTTCCTTCAGGAGATTGTTGGCGCCCGCAGCGCGCGGATCGAGTGGCGAACCGGGCACGGCGAAGACGAGCCGCCCCATCTCCGCGGCCAAGCGCGCGCTGATCAGCGAGCCGGATCGCAAGGCGGCTTCAACGACTACGAGACCATAGGAAAGGCCGGCAATTAAACGGTTGCGCCGGGGAAAATCGCGGGCGCGCGGCTCCCAGCCGAAAGGCATTTCGGAAATGATGGCGCCGCCGGCTTGCAGGATTTCCTCGATCAGCGGGACGTTTTCAGGCGGGTAGGGCATGTCGAGGCCGCCGGCGAGAACGGCGATGGTGCCGGTTGCGAGGCTGCCGCGATGCGCCGCGGTATCGATCCCGCGCGCCAGCCCTGAGGCGACGCCAAAACCTTGTGCGCCAAGGTCCCGCGCCAGGGTCTGCGCGATCTTTATTCCCGCCAGAGAGGCGTTACGCGCGCCGACGATCGATATGGAGCGCAAATCAAAGACGGAAGAACTCCCCTTGACCGCTATCAGCGGCGGGGGGCTGTCCATCTGCCGCAGAAGCGGCGGATAGTCAGCTTCGCCGATCGCGGCGAAGCGCGCGCCTTGCCGCCTCGCCGCATCGAGTTCCACTTCCACCTCGGAAACAGTGGGGACCCGTACGGGCCGCATCGCGCCGCCGTTCAAGGTGAGTTCCGGCAGCATCTCAATGGCATTTTCGGCGGAGCCGAAGCGGTTGATCAGGTCGCGGAAGGTCGCCGGACCGACATTCGGCGTACGGATGAGCCGGAGCCAGTTGAGCCGCTGCCGGTCCGTCAGGCGCGGGGCGGCACGATCGTTCATCCCTTGGCGCCGATCCGCGTTTCCGTGCCCGACAAGAGCCGGGAGATATTGGGACGATGCTTGATGAAGATGATGATGCTCATCACCGCGAACGTCTCCGCCGTGTGATAGCGTCCCATCAGGGCGAGCGCGACAGGAACCGCGAGCGCGGCCACAAGCGCCGCCAGCGACGAATAGCGGGTGATGAAGGCCACCAGCAGCCATGCGACGGCGAAGACAACCGCGCCCTGCCATGCGGCGGCGATCAGGACGCCGATATAGGTCGCGACGCCTTTGCCCCCCTTGAAGCCAAGCCAGACGGGGAAGAGATGGCCGAGAAAGGCCGCGAAGCCTGCGGCAAGTGCGGGATAAAGGCCAAAATAATGCGAAAACACCAGGACCGGCAAAAGGCCCTTGAGAGCATCGAGCAGAAGGGTCAGCGCCGCGAGGCTCTTCTTGCCGGTACGAAGCACGTTGGTCGCGCCGATGTTGCCCGAGCCGATCTTGCGCACGTCGCCGAGGCCGGCCGCGCGCGTGATCAAAAGGCCGAAGGGGATCGAGCCGCAGAGATAGCCGATGACAAGCGCTGCCAGCATCATTGAATGAATTCCCCCAAATTCACGCGGCGAACACTGTGCGGCCCGCAACCATGGTTTGCAAGACCTTGCCTTGCATACGCGCGCCCTCGAAACAGGTGTTCTTGGAGCGGGACCGGATATCCGCCTCCTTGACGATCCAGGGTTCGTCGAGATCGACAAGGGCAATATCGGCCGGCGCGCCAGGCTTCAGCGTGCCGCCCGAAAGCCCGAAGAGTTTGGCCGGCGCGGTCGATAGCACCTCGACCAGCCGCAGGAGAGGAATCTGGTCGTTGTGATAGAGGCGGAGCGCAACCGCGAGCAATGTTTCGAGCCCGACCGCGCCCGCGGCGGCATCGGCGAAGGGCAGCCGTTTCGTATCCACGTCCTGCGGATCGTGCGAGGAAACGAGGATGTCGATCGTGCCGTCGCGCAGCGCTTCGACCGTCGCCAGCCGGTCGTCCTCGCTTCGAAGCGGCGGCGACAGGCGGTAGAAGGTGCGGTATTCGCCGACATCGTTTTCGTTGAGCGACAGATTGTAGATAGCGACGCCCGCCGTCACCGCCGCGTCGTCCGCCTTGGCGCGCCTGATAGCGTCCGCCGACGCCTTCGTGGAAATTTTTGCCGCGTGATAAGCCCCGCCCGTCAGGCGGGCGAGAGAGAGGTCGCGCTCGAGCGGGATAAGTTCCGCCTCGCGCGGTATGCCGGGCAGTCCGAGCCAGCTCGCATAAAGCCCTTCGTTCATGACCCCCGAAGAAGCCAGATCCGCGTCCTGTGTTTCATGGGCGATCACCGCGCCGAAATCGCGCGCATAGGTCAGCGCCCGACGCATGACGAGCGAATTAGCTATTGTGTGACGCCCGTCGGTGAAAGCGACCGCGCCGGCTTCCCTGAGAAGACCGATTTCCGTCATTTCCGCGCCGGCCAGTTTTTTGGTAATGGCGGCGGCAGGAAAGATGTTGATCTTCGCGGTGTCGCGCGCGGTGCGAAGAACGAATTCGACCAGCGCCACGTCGTCGATGACGGGATGCGTGTCGGGCATCATGACGAGCGACGTCACGCCACCAGCGGCGGCGGACTCGCTGGCGGAAGCGATGGTTTCCCGGTGTTCGGCGCCCGGCTCGCCGATGAACACGCGGCCGTCGATCAGTCCCGGCATGACCGCCTTGCCCACGCAATCGATCACATGAGCGCCTTCAGGGGCGCCTTGATTGAGGGCAGATGCACCCGAAGCGGCAATCTTTCCGCCTTCGACGATCACCGAGCCGCGCTCGTCCATGCCGCGCGACGGATCAAGGATGCGAGCATTGTGGAAGACCGTCGTATTCATACCGGTCCGCTTTCGTTGCGCCGCGGATCGAGCAGCGCTTCCATCACGGCCATGCGAACGGCCACGCCCATCTCCACCTGTTCCTGGATGACGCTTTGCGGTCCGTCGGCGATCTCGGAGGCGATCTCGACGCCGCTGTTCATCGGGCCGGGATGCATGACCAGCGCGTCCTCCTTCGCCGCCGAAAGCTTTGCGGCGTCCAGACCCCAATAGCGGAAATATTCGCGGACCGACGGGACGAAGGCGCCGGCCATCCGCTCGCGCTGCAGGCGCAGCATCATCACCACGTCCGCGCCTTTCAACCCTTCCGGCATCGAGCGGAAGACCTGGACGCCCATATCGGCGATGCCGGTGGGAAGAAGAGTGGAAGGCGCCACGACCCTGACGGTGGCTCCCATCGCATTGAGCAGCAAAATGTTGGAGCGGGCAACACGCGAGTGCAGGATATCGCCGCAGATCGCCACGACGAGCTGCGAAAGCGGCCCCTTGGCCCGGCGGATGGTGAGGGCATCGAGCAAGGCCTGCGTCGGGTGTTCATGCGTGCCGTCGCCGGCGTTAACCACCGAACAGCCGACCTTCTGCGCCAGAAGCGCCGCAGCGCCCGCCGATTGATGGCGGATGACGAGGATATCCGGCTGCATGGCGTTCAGCGTCATCGCCGTATCGATGAGCGTTTCGCCCTTCTTCACCGAGGAAGAGGCGACAGCCATGTTCATGACATCGGCGCCGAGCCGCTTGCCGGCGAGTTCGAAGGAGGATTGCGTACGCGTCGAGGCCTCGTAGAAGAGGTTGATCTGCGTGCGGCCGCGAAGCGTGCTGGTCTTCTTCTGCGGCTGGCGCGAGATCGCCACGGCCGCCTCGGCACGGTCGAGCAGCAATTCTACATCGAATGGGGAAAGCGCCTGGATGCCCAGGAGATGGCGGTGCGGGAAAAGCGGAAAAGCTTCTGACATATCGAGAGCGTGCTATAGGCCGAGCGCCGATATGCCGCAAGCTTTCACGCGCGCGTAAGAGCCATTTGTCCAATGGGATTTCGTGGCAAGTTTCCGCGCGGCGCAGGCCGCGCGGCTCGGTAAGGAAATCGTCAGGCCCGCGCCGCCTTCCGGCTCACCCCCACAGCGGAGGAGCGAAGGACGTAATAGACGATACCGGCGATGGCGACGCCGAAGAACCAGCCATAGACACCCCACCATGACGGCATCAAATTGGTGAAATTGGGCAGGATGGACGCGAAGATCGCCCCGATGATCGCCGCGATGAATGCATTGACGTGCCAGCCGCCCTGGAAGCGGAATTCCCCGTCCTCGCGATAGAGGCCGACGACATCCAGTTCGCCTTTGCGGATGAGATAATAGTCAACCATCATCACGCCGAAGATCGGCCCCATGGTCGCGCCAATCACATTGACGAAGGAAGCCGCGCTGCCGTCCCAGGGCGAGAAGGGATAGAGCACCAGCGCGATCAGCGCGGCGATATAGCCGCCTCTCTTGAAATTGATCTGCCGTGGAAAGACGTTCGAGAAATCGAAGGCTGGCGAGACGAAGTTCGCCACGACATTGATGCCGAGCGTCGCCACGGCGAACGTAACCGCGGCGAGCAGCGCCAGAAACCAATTGTCGAACTTGGCGGAGATCTCATCCGGGTGAATCAGCACCTCGTGATAGACATCGAAGGCGGCAATCGTTGTGACGCCGGCAACGAGCGAGAAGAGGATGAGGTTGATGGGCAGGCCCCAGATATTGCCCTTGCGAAGCGCGGCCTTGTCCGGCGCATAGCGGGCAAAATCACAGAAATTGAGATAGAGCGCCGAAAAATACGTGACCCAGATGGCCGCGACTGCCGCCAAGGACGCGAAGGACCCGGGGACGCCCGGAACGCCGGCGTCTTTCGTCTTGGCGAGCAGCGTCGCCATCGGAATCTCGCTCGTGAAGGCAAAGGTTCCCGCCTTGATGCAGAGATAGATCGCCAGGATGAGCATCATGACCCAGACGGCGGGACCGGCCCAATCCTGGAAGCGGCGCACCGTCTCCATGCCCCTTTGGATGATCAGGAGTTGCAGTACCCACATCACCAGGAAGCAGATGACATCGAGGCCGGAATGGCCCATAAAATGCGTGTTCTGGTGAAAATGCGCGAATGCCGGCCAACGAGTCAGGAGGGCCACGACCGCGCCGGACGCAGCGGCTGTCTGCGCGCCGTACCAGAAGCAGGCGACGATAGCGCGGACCAGCGCGGGAATGTTCGCGCCCCAGACGCCAAAGGAAGCGCGCGCCAGAACTGGGTAGGGGACGCCGGTCTTGACGCCCGCATAGCCGATCAGGCTCATCAGGAAGAAGATGATGAGAGAGCCGATACCGATCGCGATGATGAAATTGACGAAGCCGCCGCAGAACAGGAAAAGGCTGGCCGCGAGATAGTAGCCCCAAAGGCTGTGGACGTCGGAGGTCCACACATTGAAGATCGAGAAGGGTCCCCAATTGCGCACTTTAGCGGGCGCAAGGTCTTCATTGTAAAGGGCTGGCGAAGCTCCCTTGATGTCCATTT